>NZ_JBFUAA010000006.1:0-255124 GCF_056406495.1 Arthrobacter sp. P1_B9 | reverse complement strand
TTGAACTTGAACAGGCCTCCGCTTATGGTTGTGGGTGGCGCCCCGATGCATCCCCCMATAGCATCGGGGCGCCCCCATGTGCCGAGGCGTGGAGCGGGACGAGTGAGGCCGTTCGAGAGCCCTCCCCTAGGCCACTACCCACGCCAAAACTGCGCCGCTTACCGTCGAGACGCAATCTCAGAGGGGCAGTTTGAAGCCCACGTGCGACGCTTCGAAGCCAAGACGCTCATAGAACCGGTGTGCCGCGACCCTGGACTCGTCAGACGTGAGCTGAACCAGCCTTGCGCCACGCCGGCGCCCTTCAGCGATCGCCCACGTAATCATCGCCCCTCCAAGGCCGTTGCTCCGGAGGCTAGACCGGACCCGCACTGCCTCGATCTGCAGTCGTGTCGCTCCGCCTCTGGCGAGGCCGGGAATGAATGTCAGTTGCATGGTCGCAACCACTTCATTTTCGGTTGAGACAACTACGAGAAGAAGCTGCGCGGGGTCCGCATCAATTGCCTGGAAAGCAAGATCGTAGGGATGCCGGTGCTCGACTGCAATCGAGTCGACAGAGGCCCGGAGCTGGTCGGCAGCCAGAAGCCCAACAATCGAAGCCACATCACATGATTGAGCTTTCCTGATGGTGAATGGGCCGCCAGGCAGTTCCAGTTCAGCGAGAGTCATTTCCCCAGTATTCCAGCCATCTGGAATCAGTCAGGCGCCGGCCTCCGTCGACTCGAAACTACGTGGTGAATTCTGGACTGCCGCTGACCAGCACGCCGCAGGCTGGAGCCCCAAGTGGCACGGATCAGGCGATAGCGGACGGATTTCCGGGCTGCGTGGCGTTGGTCCGCCGGCGTGAGGCCAGCACGCCAATGATCGCGGTCATGACGACGACAAACGTTGCCAAAACTGACGCGTTGAGGACGAGCGAGAGTTCCATTTGGTGCGGGAGAAGCATGGATTCGTCCCACCCTGCATTGTCGGCGCGATTGATGAAGTCTGCGTCGATCGGATTCCACAGGATGGCCGCGACACTGGTTGCCACCAACGCGCAGAGACTGAGGGCCAGCTGGACGACGGACCATACTGACGGCTTTCCCTTGTGGCTTAACGGGCGTTTGTCCATAGCTTCCCCCGTTTAGTGTCTGCAGTGGCCGTTGCGGCCGCCGTGAATGCATTGCCCGTTGCCCACCGCCGGGGCGGCGTCAGCCGGCCCGGTCGCTTCGATAAGCCCTGAGTGCGTCTTCTCTGATCCACTTTCGGGTCAGGAAAGCGTCCAGAACGCAAGAAACGCCGAGGATCGTCCAGGAAGTCCAAACCGGCGCAAGTCCGGCAATCACCAAGACCCCGACAGCAACAACGAAGCCGACGGAGACGTAGCCATAGATCCGGCGTGCACGGGTTGCAAATCGCGCCTCTTGCGTTTCGCGAAAGTAGTTCAGCATCAGTCCCCCAAGGTTCGAATCGGAGCCTACAGCACTGGCTGCACCAAATACCGAAAATGGGTGCGCGCCAGATACGGCTTTGACCCACACCATTTCTGAATCACGGAGTTATCGGGCGTGTCATCGGCACCGCTATTTGGTCTGCTCCTCTCCGCAGCACGTTAAAGGATCCTGCACCGGCACGTCGGGTCGTCGAGTTGCCTCGAACCGCGTCCCGTCTGGTTCGATGAGTGCATGGATCATTCGCAACTGAAGCTGTCCGCCCCGAAACTCAATGCGGGCGATCGAGTCGCGGTTCTCTCCCCGTCGTTCGCCGCCCCCGGGTTCGCCCCGGCCGTGCATGAGCAGGCGATGCGGCGGCTTACATCGGCTACGGGTTTGATTCCTGTGGAATTCCCGACGACGCGCAAGCTCGGATCCAGTCCCGAGGAACGGGCGGCGGACATCAATGCGGCGTTCGCCGATCCCAGCATCCACGCGATTCTCGCCACGATCGGCGGCGACGACCAGATCACGGTCGTACCTCATCTTGACGAGGCGGCCGTCCGGGCGAATCCAAAGATCTTCGTCGGATACAGCGACAACACCAACCTGCTGAACTGGCTGTGGTCACTCGGGATACGCGGATATTATGGCGGTTCGACCCAGGTCCACCTCGGCGCCGGGCCGGGCGCTGACGACGTCCACCTCGCTTCCCTGCGGGCCGCGCTGCTCACTGGAGGCGAGCTCGAGGTCACCGATCCCGGGGAGTCAGAGGACTTCGGGCCGGATTGGCTCGAGCCGCGGGCACTCGTCGAATACGGCGACCGCGAACCCACCGAACCCTGGACGTGGACAGGTCCCGAACGCACGGTCTCCGGTTACACCTGGGGTGGCTGCATCGAAGTCCTCGACCAGCTCGCCATCGCCGACAGGCTGCCCTCCGTCGACGCGCTCCGGGGCACAATCCTGATCCTCGAATCCAGCGAACTGCTGGTTCCCGCCGATTGGGTCAAGCGATGGGTTCGAGCGCTCGGCGAGCGTGGTGTCCTGGGGGCGGTCGACGGCGTGATGGTCGCCAGGCCTCCAGTCAGCAGCCACGGGCAGGTTCCGCCTGCCGCCGAACGGGCTCGGCTCCGCGCCGCACAGCGCGATGTGGTCAGCACCGAAATCGCACGATACAACCCGGACGCCGTCGTGTGCATCGGTGTCCCCTTCGGACACACCCGACCGCAGTGGATCCTCCCCTACGGCGGTCGAATCCAACTCGACGGCGAAGCCAGGAGGGTTACAGCCAGCTATGCCTGATCGTGGCAGGCAGTGCCGGGAGCACACGTCGGGTGATCATCATTTCCTATGCGGTCGGACGCACGTTCTGATTTGAACGGAAGAGGTTGATGGGGTCGTATGCGGCTTTGACGGCGGCCAGCCGGTCGTAGTTGGCGCCGTAGGCTGCCCTCACCCGCTCCTCCCCTTCCTGGCCAAGATCGTTGACGTACACCCCGCTAGCAGCAAAGGGCTGCATCGCTTCGAAGAAGGCGCGGGCCCAGCCGACGTGTCGCTCCGTTTCTGCCGGATTGGACCACTGGGCCAGGATGAGGAGTTCGCTCTGGGACCGGCGATGGGGAAATGCCGTGGCCGCCGGGGGAACCCGAGCGGCCACACCGTGCAGTTGTTGCATTCCGATGCCGCTCGCCGTTGAAGGCATCTCGGCCGCAAACTGGAGCAGGACATCGATGGCGTCGGCGGTGAGGTCAGTCAAAAAGCTCGATTTCCAATAGTGGTGCCGGCCCGACGGAAAGCCGCCGTCGTGGGCGCTTTGCCAAACGCCATAGTCGGTGGGCACCACCGCGTCCACATCTGGGCCGAGGTCGCGCAGGGGCCGGAGCGCCAGCTCCGCCTCATCATGCCCGCCGCTCCAGCAGACGCCGACGCCGAAGACAGGGCGTCCTGAGGTGTCACACCCCAGACTGGCCGACATCGAGAGTTCGTCGGGGCACGAAGCGGCGAATCCGGGATAAAAGCCCAGGACCTCCCTTGTCCGTTCGGCCGGGAATGAGAGCGCTCCGGCAAGAACCTGTCCGACCGGATGCAAACGATAGGTGAAAGACGTGACAACACCGAAGTTGCCGCCGCCTCCGCGGATGGCCCAATAGAGGTCTGTGTGTTGGTCGGGGCTCGCCGTCAGCAGCCTGCCATCCGAAGTCACGATGTCGGCGGCCAGCACGTTGTCGCAAGCGAGCCCGTGTTTGCCGTTGAGCCAGCCGATGCCACCTCCGAGGGTCAAACCGGCGATGCCGGTAACCGACACGACTCCGAGCGGCGTGGCCAGGCCGTGCGCCTGGGTGGCGACGTCAAGGTCGGCCAGGAGCGCACCCGCTCCGGCCACGGCGACGCGCCGTTCGGCGTCGACCTGAACGTTCTTCATGCCGGAGCAATCCAGCATGAGCCCTTGGGCGCCGACGGCGTTCCCTGCCACGTTGTGGCCGCCGCCCTTGATGGAGACAGGGAGATCATTTTCCCGGGCGAAGGTCACGGCACGGCGAATATCCTCGGCGTCGGCAGGGCGGACAATGACGTCCGGACGGCGGTCAATCATCGCATTGAAGACCTTCCGGGCTTCGTCGTAGCCGGCGTCTCCGGGCCGGAACAGCCGGCCCCGGAGCGCTGAGCCGAGGCCATCGACGGCGGATGGGTCAAGCGACGGTGCGGGGGTCCCGAAAGCCACGCCACGGCACCTTTCTCGTTCGAGATCGTCAAGGACGCGCGCCGGCCGGCGGCGTCGCGCTCATTTGACCGTCAATGAGCCGTGCATGTTGGGGTGGTAGTTGCAGTGAAAGGCGTAGGTCCCCGGTTCGGAAGGTGCCTTGAATGTGGCCGTCCCGCCGTTTTCCTTGACCTCGACATCAAAGAGGGTCGCATTCTGGTCTGCGGTTACCGTGTGCTCTGCGGTGTCCATGTTGATCACCTTCACCTCCGCGCCGGGAGCCACCGCACCCGGTATCTCGTAGGCGAAGTTGCTGATCGTGATGGTCGCGGCGGCGGCGTTTGCCGCCCCGCTTCCCGGCCCCGAAGCGGTGGAGCCGGCCGGGGCAGACGGTTCCATCGACATGCTGGGAGAGGTCCCGGCGGTCGTGGCGGGGGCCGACGCCTGCGTTCCGCCGCCTCCGGCACAGCCGCTCAACCCGATCAGTACCGTCGCCAACACAAGTGCAGTCCGTGTCTTGTTGCTCGTCATGATGTGCCGTCCTCGACGCTGGAGGGGGCTGAGAAATCAGCCCGGCTTCCTTCCATTCTGCATCTGCCACCATCAAAAAGCACCGCTGAAAAGCTCCGACAGAGAGCACGGGCCATCAGGGCTGCGTCCTGGACTCTTGCAGGTAGGCCATGAGTCCGGCCAGTTGCTCAGGGGTCCAGGGCAGACCGGCACTGAGGGCAGTCTTATTGTCCTGCCACATGGAACGGGCAGCGGCTTTGGTCTCTTCGCCTGCATGGAACATGGATCCGATCTCGCCCCATGCCGTGGCCCATTCCCGGATGGACGGATCGGATGCCGGCGTCCCGTTTTCGACGTGCCTGAGACCCTCCTCGACCAATGCGGCCCACCGGACTTTGGCGGCCTCGATGCTGTCGCTGCCAAGTTCGGCCCTGCGGCCGGCCAGTTCCTGGCGCTGTTCTGGGGTGAAGTAGTTTTCGAGCATGGTGATCATCTCCAAAGTTGCCATGAACTGTTCCGGCGCCGGCATGGCGGCCCCGTCGATACGTGAAAGCAGGTCGCGTATCCGGTCCTGGACCGCCTGGACCTGCTCGGCGTGCAGGCGAAGGTGCAGCACCTGCCTTTCCAGGAGCGTGCGCAGCGAGCCCATGTCATCGGCAGGGGTTCCCAGTGCGACGCCGATTTCGGCCAGCGGGAGGCCGAGCATCTGCAGCGACCGGATCCGGTAGAGCCGCCGGACGTCTTTCTCGGTGTAGCGGCGGTGGCCGGAAGCCGTCCGCTGGCCTGCCGACAACAACCCAATCTCGTCGTAGTGATGGAGCGCCCTGACCGTTACGCCACACGCTTTGGCAAGCTCGCCGATGCTCCATTGATCTGCGGCACCGCTCGTCTCTGTCATGGGAACAACCGTAGATCCTCACCCCGCGTCAGGATCAAGACCCTACGCCGGCCCCGCGTGCCGGCCGCCGGCCCCGTCCCGTCCCGTCCGGTCAGCCCGTCTTCCCGGCGTCAGCCAGCCTTCCCGACGTCGGCCAGCCGGTTGTTCAGCCGGTCCACCTCGTCGAGGACTTCGGTCGCCGCCCAGGCACGGCTGCGCTTGGACTGGGTGACGGGGGTAATGACCCCGGCGGCGGAGAGCCGCTGCAGTGCGGCGTACACGGAGCTTTCGGCGACGCCGGCAATGTGGGCTGCGCTGTGGGCCTCGAACACGGGCCGCTCCAGCAGCCACGGAATGATCTTCTCGTCCGCGGATCCTCTGCGTGGCCTGGCCAGCTCCAGCCACATCGCCGGCAGCGCATCGAGGGCGGCGACGGATTCGCGGGCAGCATCCGAGGCACGGACAGCGGAACGGGCCAGGTAGAGCACGAACGGATCGGCATCACCGGAGCGGTAGTTATTGACCAGGCTGAAGTAGGTGTCGACGTCGGCGACCATCGCCGACGCGATTGGGGTGACGGTGTTCCTGGTGAGCCCACGACGCCGGGAAATCGCACCGATGAGTGCCCGCCCGATCCGGCCGTTGCCGTCGGTGAACGGGTGGATGGACTCGAAGTGGGCGTGGGCGATCGCCGCCTGCGCCATGATCGGCACGTCGCGGCGGTTGCAGAAGACCATCAGGTCTTCCATCAGGTCCGGCACGAGCTCCGGCGGGGGCGGGACGTGGATGGCGCCGCGTGGTGAATGGTCACTGCCACCGATCCAGTTCTGAACCTCCCTGAACCGGCCCGCGTGTGGGCCGTCCATCGGGTCGTCCTTCATGAGCGTGCGATGGGCGGCCAGCATTGCCTCCAGCCGGATCTCGCCGGTTCGCCCGGCGTCGTCGATCATTCCTTGTACGGCGTCGGCGGCCGCCACCATGGAGCGGGCGTCGTCACTGGCCTTGAGCCCGATCATGGCCCGGGCGTAGTCGTCGCGGTTGGCGTTGACGTGCTCGATTTTGGAGGAGGAGACCGCCTCGCTGCGGAGCAGGAACCCGCTAATGGCGGCCATCCGCGTGCCGGCGGTGACGTCCAGGGACGCGATGGCGACGGCGGCCTCTTCCAGGGCGACGATGGTCTCACGCCCCGGATCGAACCAGCTCCCGGCGATCAAGGGTGGCAGCGAGACCACCACCTCGGTGAATTCCCGGTCTTCGCGCGGCGGCCGCCCGGACGACTTCCAGGGCATCATCTTGCTGCCGTGCGCGGGCCAGCGGGTCATGGATCCTCCGGAAGTCTAAATAGTCACCCTACTATTTAGACTTTAGGGGCTAAACATGAATAACGCGACGCGTGCTTCGGAAAACCTGCCCTGGCGGGGCGCGCTGCCCTCGATCGTCCAGCCCTAGGAGCCGGCTTCCCTCATGTCCGGCCTCGTGGCTTCCTGCAGCACCCAGCGGTTGCCATCCGGGTCGCTGAAGTAGGCGAAGGCTATTCCACCCATGTCCTGGACTTCGCTGATTTCGGCTCCCCGCCGAAGCAGCTCAGCCCGCGTGGACGCCATATCGGGGACCACCAATTGCAGGCCCTCCAGGCTGCCCGGCGGCATGCTGGTCATTCCGGTACCGACGACGATAGAGGCGGCGGAGCCCGGTGGCGTGAGTTGCACGACCCTCATTCCCGGGATGTATTCGACGTCGTGGTCCAGAACGAACCCGAGCCTGTCCGTATAGAACGACTTGGCCTGGTCCACATCACTGACCGGTACTTGCACTACCTCGAGGCGCATCTCCATGCGGCTCACAGTACCCCTGTTTCCAGCTGCGCACAGGCCGTGGATCAAAGACGCGCACTACAGGTGATGCCAGATTCTTGTCGGTCACCGCGGAGTGGAACGTGCAACCTGCGATGTACAGGAAGCATCCGATGGAGCGCCCGGGTAGTACCCAGGTACCACTTGTCCCTGTTCAGGAGGGTCCTCGGGGCCGATGTGTGTGGATTGGGCGATCCGTAGCGTGAAAGAACAACGCTGGGGACATGGACGGCACAAGCCCCGCAACTTCACACGGAATCGAGACTCACTCATGGCTCCCCTCTCCAGACGACTCATTCACGCCGCTCTCTCGGTTGGCCTGTCGCTCTTAGCTGTGACCGCGATGGCTTTCGCGGGCGCGGTGGTGGCGGACGCGCAAAGTCACGTCCGCCCCGCCGCTCAAGAACTGACCAACCTGCCCACGAACCGGCCCTCCTCTTCCGGCGCGATAGTTGTCGCCGTTGTCCTGGGATCGTCAGGCACCGTGGGAAGTGACGTTCTGGCCCCCTACGAAGTGTTTGCCAGTTCCCCGGATTTTTCGGTCTACACAATCGCAGCGCGGGCCGTCCCTGCCGCCGTCGACGGGGGTCCGGCGATTGTGCCCACGTACACGTTCGAGGACATCCGTTCGGGCAGGGCGCGGCAGCCTGACCTGGTGGTGGTCCCGGCCGTCGGCGCCCCGGGGAGCGCAAAAGAAGCACCCATGCGGGACTGGATCGCGGAACAAGCGGGGCGCGGCGCCCGCATCCTTGGCGTGTGCAGCGGATCAATGGTCCTGGCCGAAGCCGGTGTGCTGGACGGGCGTAAGGCTACGAGCCACTGGTCCCGCCTGGGTGCGCTCAAGCGGAGCCGCCCCCAGGTCCAATGGATGGGAGGCCTGCGATTCGTTCAGGACGGCAGGATCACCACCACGGCCGGTGTGTCCTCCGGCATCCCCGGCGCCCTGAAAGTCTTGGAGGACCTGGCCGGCACGGCCGAAGCCGAGCGAGTCGGCCGGCTGATGAATTACCCGGGTTGGCAGGTGGCGGCGGCAGCCCAGATACCTGACCAGTCCTTCGCCGCCTCGGATATTCCCGTCGGGCTCAACGCCCTCCTCCCCTGGTTCCGGCCGACGATCGCCGTCGGCCTCTTCAACGGGGTGGGTGAAATCGACGTCGCCAGCGCATTCGAGGTCTACAACATGTCATTCGCTGCCCGGACGGTGGCGGTTGCCGCCACGGAAACGGTCACCACCAAACACGGGATGATTCTCCTGACCGTCCCGGAACACGAGGCACCTCCGGTGGACAACGTCATTGCCCCTGGCGCGGCTGGGGACGCGGGCATTGATCCGCAATTGCGCGGCTGGGCCGCGGCCCGCGACATTCCCGTGGATGCTTTTGCTGGCGCCGGCGGGGTGCTCGGGTTCGACGGCGCCATCACGTATCTGGCGCAGCACACCGACCGTACAACCGCTGTATCGGCAGCAAAGATGATCGACTACCCGACGGCGCACCTCAACCTTCCGGCCGGAGAAGCTTCTGGCCGGGTTCCCGGACTGATCGCGCTCGGCCTCCTGCTCGCCACCTTGATCGGTTCAATCCCAGCGGTCATTCGAAGCGTCATCCGGCGCCGAAGGGAAGGGCGCGGCTTGCGGGTCCCGTGATTGCCTCGGATTCACGAATATGCTCTCCACAGCCACTACAACACGGCGTGCATCGCACGGCGCAACACGCGTTGCTGCCCAGGACTCGACAAGGGGATGGATCCAGATGCTGTTGGACCAGCTTTCCGCAATACTCGCCTGCGCACTCTTGGCCGGCCTGGCTGTTTTCCAGGTGGCGCTGATCGCGGGAGCACCGCTGGGGAGAATGGCATGGGGCGGACAACACCGCGTCCTCCCGGCCAAACTCAGAATCGGGAGCGCAGCATCCATACCCCTGTACGCCCTCTTCGCTTATGCGGCGCTGGCCAAGTCCGGCTTTGTCCCGCTGTTGGTCAGCGAATCATTTACTGCGATCACCGTGTGGGTGCTGACGGCATACTTCGTGCTCGGAGTCCTCATGAACGCAATCTCCCGAAGCAAACCCGAACGCTTCGTCATGACCCCCACCACGATGGCCATGGCAGCCCTCTACCTGGTCCTCGCACTCCACTGATCTCGTGCCAGCCGCTCCAGGAGCGGCAACCTGGCAGTACTGGCCGCACGCCAACAACGCCACCATCGCCAAGACCCAAGGACCCTCATGCATTCCACGACCGGTACAGTCCGGAGCATGACCGACGCAGGAACACTGCACACCCCGCAACACTGCCGGGTGTGGCCTTGACGTCGCCGGTTTCGTCGGACGAAGCGCTTCGGCTGGGCGGATGGCGACCTGGTCCGCGTATGACAGACGTCCTGGCCGCCGTCGCATACACAGGGCCGGCCCTGGCAGCAGCCGTTGCCATTCCCACTGCCGACGGCCCAGCGTTGGTTCTGCCATTGATGGCGGCGGTGGTTTCCGGCACCGCACTGCTGTTCCGCCGGCAGGCTCCGATGTCTTCTTTGGCCGCCACAGCCGGCATCATGCTCATCACGTTCTCGGTTCCGGCCAGCTTCGCAGCGGTGGCGACAGCCATGGCGCTCTACGCCGTCGGCGTTTACCGGTCCGCACGGCACGCCGTCCTTGCCCTCCTGGCCATCAGCGCAATTCTCCTTGCCGCAGCGGCCCAGCAACCCCGGTCGATGGTGGACCTTGGCCAAGCCGTCCAGGCGATTGCCGTACTAGTGATCGCAACCCTGCTCGGGCTGAACGTACGCATGCGCCGCAACTACGTGGCCGCCCTGGTGGACCGTGCCGACCGGCTGATGCATGAACGGGAGTTTCTGGCCAGCATTGCGGCCGCCGCCGAGCGCAACGCGATCGCCCGGGAGATGCACGACATCGTCGCTCATGGATTGGCGGTGATGATTTCCTTGGCCCATGGTTCGGCGGAAATCGCCCCGACCGACCCTGCCCGCGCCGTCCAAGCCATGCGCCAGGTCGCCGAGACAGGCCGCGTTGCGGTGACGGACATGCGCCGGATGCTCGGAGTCTTGAACGAGGACAACACCGGCGAATTGGCCGGCGCGGCAGCACCATCGCCGGGGGTGGGCGATGTTCCCGCGCTGGTGGAGCTTTTCCGCTCTGCGGGGCTTCCCGTGGTTCTGCAGTCGGCCGGAGTCGCTCCGGCTGACACCGGGATCCAGCTGGCTGTATATCGGGTCATCCAGGAAGGGCTCACCAACGCGCTCAAATACGCGCGCGCCGCAACAGCGGTCACGGTTCGCTCGCAGTTYACCGGCCAGGAGATCATGGTCTCGGTGACCGACGACGGCCAGCCCGTGGACGCCCCTGCCGACCGTGCTGGACACGGCGTGGCGGGAATGCGCCAGCGCGTCGCACTCTACGGCGGTACATTGCGCGCAGGACCCCTGACCAACGGTGGATGGTCCGTGACCGCACGGTTCCCGCTGCCGGAAGGAGCCATTTGGAAGCCGTAGCTGCCCCGTCCACGCGCCCGATCCGGGTGCTGCTTGTCGATGACCAAACACTCGTCCGGGCGGGCTTCCGCATGGTCCTGGAAGCCCAGGACGGCGTGGAAGTCGCCGGTGAAGCCGCTGACGGCAGCAGTGGCGTCGACATGTGTCGAACTCTGGCACCGGACGTCGTGCTGATGGATGTGCGAATGCCCGGCACCGACGGGATTGCCGCGACCCGGCGCATCGTCGAGGAGTGCCCGCACTCACGGGTCATTGTCCTCACGACGTTCGATCTCGACGAATATGCCTTCGCGGCCCTCCGGGCCGGTGCCAGTGGTTTTCTGCTCAAGGATGTGGGGCCAGCTGAGTTGCTCGCTTCCCTTCGGGCCGTCGCCGGAGGAGACGCCGCCATTTCCTCCCGGGTCAGCCGCCGGATGCTGGACCTCTTCAGCCAAAGGCTTCCCTCCGGTCCCCCGGCCGCGGGCGATGAAGCGGTGGCATCACTGACACAGAGGGAACGGGAAATACTCTCGGCCATTGCGCTGGGACTCACAAACACCGAGATCGGGGAACGCCTGACCGTGGCGGAATCAACAGTCAAAACCCATGTGGGCCGCATCCTCATGAAACTCGGGCTGCGCGACCGTGTGCACGCCGTCATCTTCGCCTACGAACATGGCCTGGCCAGCTACCGGCGGCCGAACTGACCGGTGGTCCAAGGGCGGCAAATGCACCTATAGGACGCAGCGGGACGGTCAGGCCTGGCTCAGCGCCTTGGCCTTGATGGCGTCGAATTCGCTCTGGGTCAGGGTGCCGGCGTCGAGGAGTTCCTTGGCCTTGGCGATTTCCTGGGAGGGGGACGCCTTGGCCACGGAGCGGATGTATTCCGTTGTTGCGGCTTCGGACTGCTGGGCACTGCGGGCCTGGCGCTCGGCCATGCTGCGGCCCCGCGCGATCAGGTACACGAGAACCGTGAGGAACGGCACAAAGACCAGGAAGATGATCCACACAGCCTTGAGCCAACCGCTGAGTTCGTGGTCCCGGAAAATATCCGAGATAACTGCAAACAGCGCGAAAAGATACGCGATGAACGCGAATGACCAAAAGAACAGCCAAATGAAGTTCCAGAATTGCTCCACGGGAGCCATCCTTCCGTTCTGAGGAGGCCCTGCTGGCATCCTTAAGCGCCAAACTAGCCCCCCCGGGCCGTGCGACGTTAGGACCAAAGGGCCCGAATTCGGCGCGGGAGCGCCTCTCTGCGGGGTCAGCAGAAGGAACTGTGGAGCAGGCGCGGGATGGCGGAACCGGAAGCGGCGGGCCTAGAAGAAGTGCAGCTCACTGGCCGCGTCCGGCGAGGGGTGCACCACGGGAGCCTGGCCAAGTTCGAGCAGGATGTCGTTAATGCTCAGCTGGCCGTCCAGCTGAGGATCCAGCTGCACCGGAACACCAGCCTCCGGAACGGCGTCGCTACTCATGCCACGATCATATGTGCGGACAGTCCCTGGGCCGGGGGGCCACGCCGACCGGGGTCACGGACAGGGGCACCGGACGCCACGCGGACCAGGGGCGTCATGCGCCGTCGTAGGCCTCCTGCAAGGCGGCGATGTCCAGCTTGCGCATGGCGAGCATTGCCTGCATGGCACGCCGGGCGCCGTCGGGGTCGGGGCCGGCGATCAGTTGTCCCAGCACGGCCGGGACAACCTGCCACGAGACCCCGTACCGGTCCTTGAGCCAGCCGCACTGACTTTCCTGGCCGCCGTCGGTCAGGGCCGACCAGTACCGGTCCACTTCTTCCTGCGACGCGCAGTCGATCACAAAGGACACCGCCTCATTGAAAGTGAAGGCCGGACCCCCGTTCAATGCCGTGAAGGTCCGCCCGTCAAGCAGGAACTGAACGGTGATGGCCTGGCCGGCAGGCCCGGGACCGCCGTCGCCATACCGCGAGACATCGAGGATTTTGCCGCCGTCGAAGATGGAGACGTAGTACTCGGCGGCTTCCTCGGCCTGGCTGTCGAACCACAGGCAGGTGGTGATCTTTTCGCTCACAGCGCTCCCCTTGCGTTTGCCGCGCCGCCGGCAGACTCCGGCGGCGATCAGCGGCATGGGGCCGAGCCTAGCCCGGAGGTGACTTCACACACAACGGTCCCCGCCCGGAGCCCATCCTGACGGGACTAGGCTTGGATGTATGCCTTCTCCAACCCCCAAACTCCCCCGCCCGTCCGCCCAGGACGCTCCCCATTCCGGCCTCCGGCCCGCGCAGACAGCAGCCCTGGCAGCATGCGCGGATGCACTCCTGATTCTGCTGTTCGCGGCGATCGGGCGCGACGCGCACCAGCGCGGGGAAATTATCACCGGCGTCTTTGCGACGGCGTGGCCGTTCCTGGCAGGCGCGGCACTGGCATGGCTGGCCCTGCGGCTGTGGCATGACCCCCTGCGGGTGTGGCCCGCCGGCGTCGCTGTCTGGCTCGGAACCGTCGGCGTGGGGATGATCCTGCGGGCCCTCACCGGGCAGACGGTGGTGCTGCCCTTCATCATCGTGGCCCTGCTGAGCCTGGCCGTTTTCCTCCTGGGTTACCGCCTTGTGGCCGCGGGCGTTCGGCGGCTGCGTTCACGCAGCCGCCAGGCCTGATGCACTAGGCTTGCAGGAGATGGCAGCGCCCGTGCAAGGGCCGCCGACAGGCCCGCAAACGGCGCAACCGATCCGGAAAGGTTCACACGTGGTCACCGCATTCGTCCTGATCAAGACAAACGCTTCACGCATCCCGGAGACCGCCGAGGAAATCTCCGCCATCGCCGGCATCAGCGAGGTCTATTCCGTAACGGGCGAATGGGACCTGATCGCCATCGCCCGGGTCGCCAAGCACGAGGACCTGGCGGACGTCATCGCGGACAAGCTCTCGAAGGTTCCCGGCGTCGCGCACACCACAACGCAGATCGCATTCCGCGCTTACTCCCAGCACGACCTCGATGCGGCCTTTGCCCTCGGATTCGAGCAGTAGCGAACAACCGAATTACGAACAGCTCAGATGAGACGGGCCCGGCAGAAATCTGCCGGGCCCGTCTCATGTGATCTTTAGGCGGTCTGCGACAGGGCGACCCACCTGTCCAGCACCGCGGCCGCGGCTCCGGATTCAATGGACTGCTCGGCGCGGTTGAACGCGGCGGCCATGCGCTCCGCCAGCGGACCCACGGCGTCGAGGTCGAACGCCACCAGCCCGGCCGCGGCGTTGAGCAGCGCCGCATCGCGGGCCGGCCCCGGCGCACCGCCGAGGACAGCCCGGACGACGGCGGCATTGGCCACCGCGTCCCCGCCGCGCAGTTCCTCCAGCGTGGCCGTCCGGATGCCCAGATCGCGCGGATCAAACATCGCTTCAGTTACCTCACCGTTGCGGATCTCCCACACCCGCGACGGGCCGGTGGTGGTGAGCTCATCCAGGCCGTCATTGCCGCGGAAAACCAGGCCGCGGCTGCCTCGCTTGGCCAGCACTCCGGCCACCAGCGGGGCCATTTGCTCATTGGCGACGCCCACCGCCGACGCCTGGACATGTGCCGGGTTGATCATGGGGCCCAGGAAGTTGAACGCCGTCGGAACGCCGAGTTCGCGGCGGGCGACGGCGGCATGCCGCATGGAGGGGTGGAAAACCTGGGCGAAGCAAAACGTGATTCCCGCCTCTTCGGCGTTGAGTGCCACGCGGGGAATGGGGAGATCAAGCCGGACGCCGAGGGCCTCCAGGACATCGGCGGATCCCGACGAGGACGACGACGCCCGGTTGCCGTGCTTGACCACCCGGGCACCCGCTCCCGCGGCGATAAGGGCGGCCATCGTGGAGATGTTGACAGTGTTCTGCTGGTCGCCGCCCGTGCCCACGATGTCCAGCTTCTCACCGGCAATGTCAATGGGGTTGGCGTTGGCGATCATCGCCTCCACCAGGCCGGCCAGCTCATCCACGGTCTCGCCCTTGGCACGCAGCGCCACCAGGAAACCGGCCACCTGGGCCGGCGTCGCCTCACCGGACATGATGGAGTTCATGGCCCACTCAGTGCTCCCGGCTGTGAGGTCGGCGCCGCTGATGAGTGCGTTGATGAGCCGCGGCCAGGTGTTGCCTGCCGCCTGTGCAGATGCCTGTGAAGTCACCTCCCGATGCTATCGAGGTCGGCCCCGCAAAGACCAATGTGAACCCCGCCGGGAACTTTTCCGCGCGAATTCGCGTCTTTGTAGAAAAAGTCCTCCGAAAACGCGGTTTGCGTTGGGCAGGACGGACTTTTATAGACATAATGTCTATGTGACATCTGCGACCCATGCCCCCAGTACCCCGGCGCACCCGACGCTGAACCGCCCGAACATGGTTTCTGTTGGAACCGTTGTGTGGCTGTCCAGTGAGTTGATGTTCTTCGCCGGTCTCTTCGCCATGTACTTCACACTCCGTTCGACTTCCGGACTGATGTGGGCCGAAGAGACAGCCAAGCTCAACTTCCCGTTTGCGCTCGTTAACACGATCGTCCTCGTGGCAAGTTCCTTTACTTGCCAGATGGGCGTCTTCGCTGCCGAGCGGCTCCAGCCGCGCCGGACCGGCGGACGCTTCAGCTTCACCCAGTGGGGGATGAACGGATGGTTCATCCTGACGTTCCTCATGGGTGCCTTCTTCGTCGCCGGCCAGGCGACCGAGTACGCCATGCTCGTTTCCGAACATGTCTCGCTGTCCTCCAACGCCTACGGTTCGGCCTTCTACATAACGACGGGCTTCCACGGCCTGCACGTCATCGGCGGTCTGATTGCCTTCCTGCTCATCATGGGCCGCTCCTTCGCCGCGAAGAAGTTCGGACACTTTGAGGCAACTTCAGCGATCGTCACCTCGTACTACTGGCACTTCGTGGACGTCGTCTGGATTGGCCTCTTCCTGGTCATCTACGTCCTCAAGTAGTCAGCTTGACTCTTTTTCTACAAGAGGCAGAATTTCAAGAAGCGGCTCCCGGAGCCACCGCAGGATCGAATAAAGGAACCACCACGTGAAGGCACTCTCGCAGAAGCGACGTCACCCACTGGCAGCAATTGCACTGCTGCTGATGGGCCTCTTGGTCACGGGTGGGCTGTACGCCGTTGCCACCACCGTCAACCAGGCCAAGGCCGATACCACCACCTATAGCGCAAGCGACGTAAAGGAGGGCGGCAAGCTCTTTGCCGCCAACTGCGCCACCTGCCACGGCATGGGTGCCAGCGGTTCGCAGGCCGGACCGTCCCTTGTGGGCGTCGGCGCCGCCGCTGTTGACTTCCAGGTCGGCACCGGCCGCATGCCCATGCAGATGAATGGCCCGCAGGCCTACAAGAAGCCCGCCCAGTTCAACGAGGAACAGACCAAGCAGCTGGCTGCTTATGTTGCCTCCCTCGGCCCCGGCCCGGCCATCCCCGAGGCAGGCGTGCTCGATGAGAAGGGCGACGCCGCCAACGGTGGAGAGCTGTTCCGCACCAACTGCGCCATGTGCCACAACGCCGCCGCTGCAGGCGGCGCACTGACCCGGGGCAAGTTTGCCCCTGCCCTCGCGGGTGTCTCCGGGCAGCACATCTACGAAGCAATGGTCACCGGCCCCCAGAACATGCCGGTTTTCAGTGACGCGAACATCTCCCCCGAGGGGAAGCGCGACATCATCACCTACCTGAAGCAGATTGAGGCCAACGGTTCACCCGGCGGCGCCGATCTTGGTGCTTTGGGACCGGTCTCCGAAGGTCTCTTTGTCTGGATCGCCGGGCTGGGCGTCATCATCGCGTTCACCATTTGGCTGACTTCCCGCACTTCATAAGCGGACCTTGCACCTGTAAGAATTTTCTGCTGACCCGTCAGCAGTTTGAATTGAAACCTAACTCGGCACTCGCCGAGACGAGAGAAGGATGAGGCGAATTATGGGCAACCATAGTGACGGCGGTCCGAACGACTCGGGCACCGTAGCTACGGCTGGTCAGAATGAGGTGGAGAAGTTCCAGGATCCTGGAATTCCCCCGCACCGTTTGCGCCTGGCTGACACGGACCCGAAGGCCGCAAAAAAGGCAGAACGGCAGGTAGCCCTTCTGTTCGGCATCTCGGTCGTTGGCACCTTGATATTCCTGGTGGCGTATTTCGCGATCGATCTGGGGCAAGACTCCGCGATCGCCACGATCCGCCTCCAGAATGCCCTGCTGGGCATCGGCACCGCTTTCGCGATGCTGGGCATCGGCACCGGTATCGTCCACTGGGCCAAGGCCCTTATGCCGGACCACGAGGTCTCGGAAGAGCGCCACGCGATCCGCACTGAGGAAGACCGCCAGGCTGCCGTGCGCATCGTCGATGACATCGTCGAGGAAACCGGCATTAAGCGCCGGCCGCTGATCCGCAACACCCTGCTCGGCGCCGTCGCCCTCGCCCCCCTGCCGGCCCTGGCCATCTTCGGTGACCTCGGTCCCCGTCCGGACGACAAGCTGGCCCACACTCTGTGGGCCCCGGCCCCGGACGGCAGGCTCAAGCGGCTGGCCCGCGACCCGGATGGCACCCCCATCAAGGCCGCGGACGTCACCATGGGCTCCGCGTTCCACGTCATCCCCGAAGGGCTGAACGAACTGAGCGAAGGAAAGCTGAACGAGAAGGCCAAATCGGTCGTTCTGCTCATGCGCCTGGACCCGGCACTGCTCAACCCCTCCCCCGAGCGCGCAGATTGGGCCTACAACGGAATCGTTGCATACTCCAAGATCTGCACCCACGTTGGCTGCCCTGTTGCCCTGTACGAACAGCAGACCCACCACCTTCTGTGCCCGTGCCACCAGTCAACCTTCGACCTGACCCAGCAGTGCAAGGTTATCTTCGGCCCGGCCAGCCGCCCCCTCCCCCAGCTGCCTATCGCAGTCGACGCTGAGGGCTACCTCGTCGCCACGAGCGACTTCCATGAACCCGTTGGACCGACCTACTGGGAGCGTGAGCAGCATGTCCTCAACAACAACGCCTGATGCCCCTGTTTTCGTCGCCAAAACCACAGGCGGCCGCATCACCGACTTCGTCGACCAGCGTGTTGGCGGCTCCGGAATCCTCCGTGAATTCGGCCGGAAGGTCTTCCCGGACCACTGGTCGTTCATGTTCGGCGAAGTGGCGCTGTACTCCTTCGTCATCCTGCTGCTCTCGGGCACGTTCCTGACGTTCTTCTTCGATCCGTCCATGGCGGAGACGCATTATGCGGGCTCGTACACGCCGCTGAAGAACGTTGAAATGTCGGTGGCCTACAGCTCCTCCCTGAACATCTCCTTCGATGTCCGCGGCGGCTTGTTCATGCGCCAGGTACACCACTGGGCTGCCCTGCTGTTCGTCGCATCTGTCTCCGTGCACATGCTCCGCGTGTTCTTCACCGGCGCATTCCGGAAGCCCCGCGAACTGAACTGGGTGGTGGGCAGCGTTCTGCTCATCCTGTCCATGGCCGCAGGCTTCACCGGCTACTCGCTCCCCGATGACCTGCTCTCCGGCAACGGCCTGCGCATCATCGACGGCGTCATCAAGTCCATCCCGGTCATCGGCACCTACACCTCGTTCTTCCTCTTCGGCGGCGAGTTCCCGGGCACGATGATCATCAGCCGCCTGTACATGCTCCACATCCTCCTGGTTCCCGCGCTCATCCTGCTGATGATCGTGATGCACCTCTTCATGGTGGTTGTGCACAAGCACACGCAGTACCCCGGCCCGGGCCGCAACGACGGCAACGTCGTCGGCTACCCCCTGGGACCGGTTTACGCGGCAAAGGCCGGCGGCTTCTTCTTCATCGTGTTCGGTGTCGTTGCCATCATGGCGGCGTTCTTCACCATCAACCCGATCTGGAACTACGGCCCGTACGACCCCTCCCCGGTTTCTGCAGGCACCCAGCCTGACTGGTACATCGGCTTCGTTGACGGTGCCCTCCGCCTCATGCCGGGCACGATCGGCGACTGGAAGGTCGAGCAGATCTGGTTCGGCCACACGTTCACGTTCAACGTGCTGCTGCCGGCACTCGTCCCGGCGGGCATCCTCTTCACGGTCATGTTCGCCTACCCGTGGATTGAACGCTGGATCACCAAGGACAACCGCGAGCACCACGTCCTGGACCGCCCCCGCAACGCTCCTACCCGTACGGCAATCGGCATGGCCGGTTTCGTCTGGTACTGCGTGATGTGGGCAGCGGCCGGCTCGGACCTCATCGCCACCCACTTCCACGTGGCCCTGAACGATGTCACTTACTGGCTGCGCGCACTGTTCTTCATCGGCCCGGTCATCGCGTTCATCGTCACCAAGCGCGTCGCCCTGGCGCTCCAGCGCAAGGACCGCGAGATTGCCCTGCACGGCCGTGAAACCGGCCGCATCGTGCGCCTGCCGCACGGCGAGTTCATCGAGGTCCACGCCCCGCTGGATGAATACAAGCGCTACAAGCTGGTCGGCTTCGAGTCACCGGCCCCGCTGCCCGCGGTGCCGAACGAGCACGGCGTCGTTGACCGCAAGGAAAAGCGCCGCGCGAAGCTGTCCCGCTGGTTCTTCGAGGACCGGGTTGCCCCGGCCACCCCGGCAGAGCTGGAGGCCGCTCACGGCCACCACGGCGCCCACGAAGCGATCGAAACCGCTGAGTCGAAGTCGCTGAGCCACTAGGCGGCACCAAGCAATACAAAGGAAGGCCCGGTCCCTTGGGACCGGGCCTTCCTGCGTCCCCCCGAAGCTGCAGAAACAACAGGCAACGCGGGGTCACSTCGCGCCCATCAACCCCTTCGGGATGGACGCGACGTGACCCCGCGTTGCTGTGGTTAGGGGCGRTACCCTGAGGCGTAGTTCCGGGTGGGCCGGACGCCAGGCCGCTGCAGGGGCACCCAGAGCTTGTAGCGGTCAGCCCGGTAGTAGGACACGGAGTAGTCCACCATGGCGCGGGCCACGAACGCGTGGCGCTGGATCTTGAGCAGCGGGGTTCCGACCTCGACGTTCAGGAGACGGGCCGTGGACGGCGACGCAGCCGTCGCCTCGATCATGTCCTCGCCCCATTCCATCACCAGCCCGTAGCGTTCGCTCAGCACGTTGTAGAGCGATGTGGGCGGTTCGCCGTCCAGCAGGCCGGGAACCCGGTGGGCCGGGATGAAGTTTTCGTCCACGCTCATCGGTTCGTTGTCGGCCAGCAGGAGGCGCCGGAACCTGACAAGGGGTGTCCCCTCCTCCAACTGCAGCTCACGGGCCAGGAACGCGCTGGCGCCAATTTGTTCGAAGCTCAGGACCTTGGCGGCCGGGACCATGCCGCGGCGCTGCATCTCTTCGCTGTAGGAAGTCAGCTTTACCTGGAGATCCAGTTTGGGTTTGCGTACAAACGTGCCCAGGCCCACGACGCGTTCAATTACTTCCTCACCCACGAGGGCATCGATGGCTTGGCGCACGGTCATCCGGGCGAGGCCGAAGCGCTGGGCGAGGTCCCGTTCGGAGGGCAGCGCGGATCCAGGCGGGCACGCGGCGGCGATGTGCGCGCGGAGGATCTCGCGCAACTGCACGTAGATTGGCACCCCGCTCTGACGGTCGATCTCGCCAATCATCTTGGACGCGTTAGTGGACGCCATGGTTCAGCCTCCGGTTGCGGCCCGGCGCGGGAAATACACTCATATCTCAAGGGTAAGCCCGTGACCCGGCAGGTCTAGACCACGCCGCCGACTCAAGTCGTGCCGGGTACTCCCCCGCCGCTACCCTTGTAGGTACAGGCCGGAGCCGGGGCAATGCCGCCCGCCCGGCCTGACGGACTGCCTGCCGGACGCCCTCCACCTGGGTCACCGCTCGCGTGGCCAGCCCGTGCAGCAGCAACACGTACAGCACAACACCAGCATGAGGGAGTCCCGTTGCCAGTTCGCAAGGCAATCGTCACGGCCGCCATCGGCCTCCACGCCCGGCCCGCGGCAGTATTTGTCCGGGCTGTCACGGCGACCGGCCTCCCGGTGACCATCAGCAAGGACGGCAGGCCAGGCGTCGACGCCCGCTCGCTGCTGGAGGTCATGACCGAGGACTTCGAGTGCGGCTGTGAGGTGGAGCTGGCCGTCGCTGCGGACGCCCTCCCGGCCTCCTGCAGCCCCGCAGAGGCAGAGGGTGCGCTGGAGCAACTCCGGATCCTCTTGGAATCGGCAGCCGCCGCCTGAGGGCCTCCCCGCGCCCATTCGGCGGCCCGCAGTGCGGTGCCGCCCTCCAGGAGGGACGCTGCGCAGGCGGGCTGGGCGTGCAGGGACGCGCCGCACGCGGCCGGCAGGAACTCAAGAACCGAGACACAACGACGGCGGGCCCCACCAATGGTGGGGCCCGCCGTCGTGCGTTCTGAACTTTTAGTCCGGGTGGGCGCTAGTGCGCGTGGTCACCGCGGCTGTACTCGTAAACCCAGCCGACCAGTGCGACCACTGCCATCCCGCCGGCGATGAAGACGATCCACCAGCCCACGGCCAGGCCGAGGAACCCTGCGGCGCAGGACAGGCCCAGCATCAGCGGCCACCAGCTCCAGGGGCTGAAGTGTCCCTGCTCGCCGGCGCCTTCGTGGATCTCGGCGTCGTTGCGGTCCTCGGGGCGCATGCCCACGCGGCGGCCGGTGAAGCCGAGGTAAGCGCCGATCATGCCGGCGAGTCCGCCAACCAGCAGGATGGCCAGTGCGCCCACCCATTCAGTCCAGTTGGTCAGGTATCCGTAGATGAATGCAACGGGCACGAAGAAGAAGACGCCGAAGCCAAAGATCCTTGATTCGATTTTCACTTGGCGGTGTCCTTCTGGTCGGCGTTACCGAGAGCCGCTGCTGCCGGAGCAGGCGAATCCGCGGTGTAGGACTGGGAGAGCTCCGGGTGGTGCAGGTCCAGGGCAGGACGCTCGGAGCGGATGCGGGGCAGGGAGGTGAAGTTGTGGCGCGGCGGCGGGCAGGACGTGGCCCATTCCAGCGAGGCACCGAAGCCCCACGGGTCGTCAACTTCCACACGCTCGTTGCTGCGCCAGGTGATGTAGACGTTCCAGAAGAACGGAATCAGCGAGGCGCCGAGGACGAACGAGGCGATGGTGGAGAACTGGTTCATCCACGTGAAGTTGTCCTGCGGCATGTAGTCGGCGTAACGGCGGGGCATGCCCTCGACGCCGAGCCAGTGCTGGATCAGGAAGGTGCCGTGGAAGCCCAGGAACAGCATCCAGAAGTGGATCTTGCCGAGGCGCTCGTTGAGCATCTTGCCGGTCCACTTGGGCCACCAGAAGTAGAACCCGGCGAACATGGCGAACACGACGGTGCCGAAAACCACGTAGTGGAAGTGCGCCACCACGAAGTAGGAGTCCGAGACGTGGAAGTCCAGCGGCGGCGAGGCCAGGATGATGCCGGTGAGGCCGCCGAAGAGGAACGTCGCCAGGAAGCCGATGCTCCACAGCATGGGAGTCTCGAACGTGATGGAACCGCGCCACATGGTGCCGATCCAGTTGAAGAACTTCACACCGGTCGGAACGGCGATGAGCATCGTCATGAAGGAGAAGAACGGCAGCAGGACCGAGCCGGTGACGTACATGTGGTGGGCCCACACAGTCACGGACAGGGCGGCGATGGAGATGGTCGCGTAGACCAGGCCCTTGTAGCCGAAGATCGGCTTGCGGCTGAAGACCGGGAAGATCTCGGAGACGATGCCGAAGAACGGCAGCGCGATGATGTACACCTCAGGGTGGCCGAAGAACCAGAACAGGTGCTGCCAGAGGACGGCGCCGCCGTTCTCGGGATCGAAGATGTGCGCACCGAAGCGGCGGTCGGCGCCGAGGGCAAACAGCGCGGCGGCCAGCGGCGGGAAGGCCATCAGGACCAGGATGGAGGTCACGAGGGCGTTCCAAGTGAAGATCGGCATCCGCCACATGGTCATGCCCGGGGCACGCATGCAGATGATGGTGGTGATGAAGTTGACGGCGCCGAGGATGGTGCCGAAGCCGGAGAGCGCCAGGCCGAAGACCCAGAGGTCACCGCCCACGCCGGGGCTGAACGTCGTGTTGGACAGCGGCGCGTACGCGAACCAGCCGAACGACGCGGCACCCTGCGGGGTGATGAACCCGGAGACGGCGATCGTGGAGCCGAAGAGGAAGAACCAGAAGGCCAGCGCGTTCAGTCGCGGGAAGGCGACGTCGGGGGCACCGATCTGCAGYGGCATGATGACGTTGGTGAAGCCGGCGAACAGCGGCGTCGCGAACATCAGGAGCATGACGGTGCCGTGCATGGTGAAGAGCTGGTTGTACTGCTCTTTGGTCTGCAGGATCTGCATGCCGGGCTCGAAGAGCTCGGCACGGATCAGCAGCGCCATGATGCCGCCGAAGCAGAAGAAGATGAACGACGCGATCAGGTACATGTACCCGATCGTTTTGTGGTCGGTCGAGGTGATCCAGTTGACGACGATGCGTCCCTTGGACTTCGGTACTACGGGAGCCTCGAGGATCCCGGCGGATTGAGTGTAAGTTGCCACGTCGCTCCCCTTACTTGGTTTCGGCCGGGGCCGGGTTGCGGTCGTACTCTTCACCGAGCAGGCCGGTGTTCCCGTCCTGGCGCAGCTGGTTCATGTGCGCCTGGAACTCCGACTCGGAGACAACCTTCACGCGGAACAGCATTTCGGAGTGGTACTCGCCACAGAGTTCGGCGCACTTACCGTCGTAGGTGCCCTCCCTGGTGGGCGTCAACCGGATGTAGTTGGTCTTGCCGGGAATCATGTCGCGCTTCTGCAGGAAGGCAGGAACCCAGAAGGAGTGGATGACGTCGCGCGCGTTGAGCTCGAGGTCAACCGACTTGTTGACCGGCAGGTACAGGGTGGGCAGCTTGTTCTTGTCCACGTCGTTACCGGTCAGGTGCGCCTGGACGCCCGCTTCGTGAACGTCCTCGGTGACGACGTTGCCCTTCAAGTAGTTGAAGTCCCACGCCCACTGCTTGCCGCGGACGTCGACGACGACGTCGGCCGGCGTTGAGCGGTCATCGATCGACTGCTGGTCGCGGTCGGTGAAGTAGAAGAACACCAGGACCATGAACAGCGGGATCGTCAGGTAGAACACTTCAAGCGGAAGGTTGAAGCTGTTCTGGCGCGGGAAGCCCACGGTGCCCTTGCGGCGCCGGTAAGCGACGATGCACCAGATCATCAGGCCCCAGGTGATGATGCCGACGACCAGCGCGGCAATCCATGAGTTGACCCAGAGGTCCATGATGAGGTCAGTGTGATTGGTGGTGCCACGCTCGGTGGGCAACCAGCCCTTCTGTACCTCTGGTGAACATCCAGTCAAAGCCAACGCGCCGGCTAGTGCCAAGCCAGTGATCGTAGTGATCTGTTTGCGTCGGCTGCCGGTTCGGTTCTGCGAACTCACAGACGGCCCTTCCTACTTGTTGCTGTTGCCCCGCAAATTACGGGCAGGGCAAACGAAAAGTTTTACTACTCGGTGTAGAGCTTACCGCTCCCCGGGAGTTTTCGCCCACATGTCCGCACCGTGCGTCGGGAGCTTTTTGTAGGCGCCGCTCGTTGAGGATCCTGCGGCACTAAGGCCGGGCAAAATGCCCGGCCTTAGTGGAAGGAATTAGTGGAAAGAATCTCCGCAGGCGCAGGACCCGCCGGCATTCGGGTTATCGATCGTGAAGCCCTGCTTGGCGATGGTGTCCTCGAAATCGATGCTGGCACCGCTGAGGTAAGGAACGCTCATCTTGTCGACGACGACTTCGACCCCGTCGTAGTCTCGCACTGCATCCCCGTCGAGCAGCCGCTCGTCGAAGTAGAGCTGGTAAATCAGGCCGGAGCAACCGCCGGGCTGCACGGCAACGCGGAGGCGCAGATCGGTGCGGCCTTCCTGCTCCAGCAGGCTGCGGACCTTTCCAGCCGCGACGTCGGTCAGCATGACCTCGTGCGTGGCCAGCTCGCCGGCCTCGGCGGCAGAGTTGCCGGCGCTGTTTTCATTGGTTGTAGTGCTCATGGCCTACCTTCTTGCAACGGTGGTGGCGGCCCCGCTCGCACGGTGCCCGCCCCTACTTAAACGGTATGGGCTATAGCTACATGCTACTTCGCGCAGCCCTCTAGCTCTAACTTCTGACGTAACCGTGGGAGACGGCTGGATGTTCCCCGGGACCCGCCGGGCGCGGGGGCTAGAGCGCGCCTTCGTTGTTCAGGCGCGCGAGCAGCAGGGCCTCGGCGACAATTGCGTTCCGGAAGTCGCCCAGATGCAGCGATTCGTTGGCGCTGTGGGCTCGGGAATCGGGATCCTCGACGCCGGTGACCAGGATCTGCACGTCCGGGTAGAGCTCGGTGAGGTCCGCGATGAAGGGGATCGATCCGCCGATCCCCATTTCGACGGCGGGCACCCCCCAGGCTTCGCCCAGGGCCCACATGGCCATGGACGCGGCCTTCGAGCTCGTGTCCGTCAGGAATGAGTTGCCGCTCTCCCCCGGGGTGAACACCACCTCAGCGCCGAACGGGGCGTGGGTTTCGACGTGCTGGCGGACAGCCTCCATGGCGGCTGCCGGATCCTGACCCGGGGCCAGGCGCAGGCTGAACTTGGCCCGGGCCCGCGGCAGCAGGGTGTTGGAAGCTACGTCCACGGCCGGGGCGTCAAAGCCGATGATGGACAGGGCGGGCTTGGTCCACATGCGTGAGGCAATGCTGCCGGTCCCGGCGAGCTTCACGCCGTCGATCACGGAGGCGTCGGCGCGGTACTCCTCCTCGGTGAGGTCGACAACCACGTCATCGCGGCTCACCAGGCCCTTGATCGCGACGCTGCCCTCGTCGTCGTGGAGGGTCGCGATCAGGCGGGCCAGCAGGGTCGGGGCGTCGAGCACGGGGCCGCCGAACATGCCCGAATGCACGGCGTGGTCCAGGACCTTGACCTCGATGGTGCCGTCCACCAAGCCGCGCAGGCTGGTGGTGAGGGCCGGAATGCCGACCTTCCAGTTGCTGGAGTCCGCCACGACGATCACGTCGGCGCGGAGCAGTTCGCGGTGGGTTTCCAGGAACTGTCGGAACGTTGGCGAGCCGGCTTCCTCTTCGCCCTCGAAGAAGAACGTCACGCCCAGGCCCAGTTCGTCACCGAGCACCCGCGTCACCGCAGAGTAGGCGGCGATGTGCGCCAGGATGCCGGCCTTGTCATCGGCGGCACCGCGGCCGAAGAGCCTGCCGTCGCGCTCGACGGCGGTAAAGGGGTCGGTTTCCCACAGTGCCAGGTCGCCAGTGGGCTGGACGTCGTGGTGGGCGTACAGCAGGACTGTCGGCTTGCCCTCCGCGGCCGGGCGGCGGGCGACGACGGCGGGCCCGCCGGGCGTCCCGTCTTCCTTGTCGCAACGGAGGATCCGGACGTCGTCGAAGCCGCTGGCCCGCACGAGGCTGGCGACGGCGTCGGCGCTGCGGTTCAACGGGGCAGGATCAAAGCTGGGCCAGGCGATGCCCGGAATGGCGACAAGGTCCGTCAGGTGGCCGATCGTCTCGTCGAACGATTCGGCAACGGCCTGGCGGAGGGCCTCGGCATCGATGGTGCCCTCGTGGTCCATGGTGGTCTGCGGGTTCCCCGCGGTAGATGAAGTCATGGCCAAAACACTACCCGTGCTCTGAATCACTACAAACAGCGTCACGCCCGGGCCTGCGCCGTGTGGGCTGGGTCTCGGGCCTGTGTCTGCGGGGTATTCTTTAGGGGTGTTTGGACGTAAAAAGGAAGCGCCATCGGCGCAGGACGTAGTTGACCAGCAGGCATCCGAGGCAGCAGCCCGTAGCGCCGTGACCGGCAAGGGCGCACCCACGCCCAAGCGCAGCGCCCAGGAGGCGGCCCGCAAGCGGCCCCTCGTGCCGGAGGACCGCAAGGCTTCCAAGGCGGCCGAGCGCGCCGCCGTCACGGAGCAGCGGCTCAAGATGCGGCAGGCCATGGACACCGGTGACGAGAAGTTCCTGCCGCTGCGGGACAAGGGTCCGCAGAAGCGGTTCGCCCGCGATTTCGTCGATGCCCGCTTCAGCCTTGGCGAGTTCCTCATGTTCGGCGCCCTGCTGTTTGTCATCATCTCCTTGCTCGTGCCGGCCTCCAGCGCACAGATGGTCTACGTCCTGGGCGCCTTCTGGGTCATGTTCCTCGCGGTCTTCGTGGACGTCTTCATCCTCTCCCGCAAGCTCAAGAAACGGCTCGGCGAAAAGTTCGGCGACGTCGAGCGCGGCACGGTCTGGTACGGCTCCATGCGCTCCCTGCAGTTCCGCCGCCTGCGCCTGCCCAAGCCCCAGGTCCGGCGCGGCGAGTTCCCCGTCTGACCTTCCCTTCCACGATTTTTCAACCAAGAAGCCCCCGGCAGTCACCTGCCGGGGGCTTCTTGGTTGCGGCGACCGGTCCGGGCCCGATCGCAGCGTATGTTCTAGCGCCGGCTCGGGTGGGTGGCCAGCAGCCGGTTGATGCGGGCGGCCCAGAAAGGCCCCTCGTAAAGGAACGCCGTGTAGCCCTGGACGAGGTTGGCGCCGGCGTCCAGCCGTTCCTGCACATCCTGTGCCGTTTCGACGCCGCCCACCGAGACCAGGGTCAGCGCCCCGCCGGTTACGGACTTGAGCCGGGCCAGGACCTCCAGGGACCGTTTCTTCAGGGGCGCCCCGGAAAGACCTCCTGCTCCGCACGCCTCGACGTTGTCGGGGCTGGAGGCGAGCCCGGTGCGGGCGATCGTGGTGTTGGTGGCGATGATGCCGTCCAGCTTCAGGTCAAGCGCCAGGCGCGCGACGTCGTCGATGTCCTCATCACTGAGGTCGGGCGCGATCTTGACCAGGAGGGGAACGTGGCGGCCGGCGGCCTTGTCCGCCTCCTCCCCCACTGCGGCCAGCAGCGGACGCAGGGTCTCCACGTCCTGCAGCAGCCGAAGCCCGGGGGTGTTGGGCGAGCTGACGTTCACCACGAGATAATCCGCTGCGGGGGCCAGGCTGCGCGCGCTGATCAGGTAATCGGACACCGCATCCTCGAGCCCGACCACCTTGCTCTTGCCGATGTTCACCCCGATCACCGGCCGGACGCCGGGGTGCTGGCGCTGCAGGGCGGCGCGGGCGGACTTCAGGCGCGGGGCCACCGCCGCGGCGCCGTCGTTGTTGAATCCCATGCGGTTGATGACGGCCCTGTCCTCCACGAGGCGGAACAGCCGCGGCGCCGGGTTCCCGGGCTGGGCCTGGCCGGTGATGGTGCCGACCTCCACATGGCCGAAGCCGAGCTCCGCCAGCGCCTCGATGCCGTGACCTTCCTTGTCGAAGCCGGCCGCAAGGCCGAACGGGGACGGGAAGGTCAGGCCTAACGCCTGGGTCTGCAGCGACGCCGCGGGGGCGGTGAACTTCTGCAGCAACCGCCCGGCACCGCAGCTGTGGGCGAGACGAATGGCCTTGAACCCGATCTTATGGGCGCGTTCGGCGTCCATCCATGAGAAGGCCAGCCGGAAAAATGTGGGATATACGCGCATGCCTCTAGTTTTCCGGTTCGGGCCGCGCAGACCAAACCAGCGCGCGCGCCGGCACGGTTGTGACTGCCGTTGTGACTGCCCGTTGTGACTGCGGCGCCCCGCGCCCCGGGCCCGGCGGCGGAAGTGCTCCGACGCGAGTTAGCATGAAGCCATGACCAGCAATGAGGGTGTCGGAACGGGCGGCCGTGGGGCTTCGGGTCGCGGGATCGAGGCCGACGTTGTGGTGGTCGGCGCCGGCCTGGCAGGGCTCGTGGCCGCGGCCCAGGCCTATGCGGCCGGCCGCCGGGTGGCGGTGCTCGATCAGGAACCCGAGGCCTCCGTCGGAGGCCAGGCGCACTGGTCCTTCGGCGGCCTCTTCATGGTCAACACTCCGGAACAGCGGCGGCTAGGGGTGCGGGACAGCGAAGATCTGGCCCTCGCCGACTGGCATGCGTCCGCGGGATTCGACCGGCCGCAGGACGCCCTGGCAAAGGAGTGGGCGGCGGCGTACGTGAACTTCGCCGCCGGTGAGAAGCGTGCCTGGCTCGCCTCGCTGGGCGTCGGGCTGTTTCCCCTGGTGCAGTGGGCCGAACGCGGCGGCTACGGCCCGGACGGCCACGGCAACACTGTCCCGCGCTTCCATGTCGTGTGGGGCACGGGACCGGCGCTGGTGGCCCCCTTCCTTGCCAAACTGCGCGAAGGCGAAGCCGCCGGCCGCGTGTCCTTCCATTTCCGCCACCGCGCCACCGGGCTCGTGAAAACTGCGGGCCGGGTGAGCGGCGTGCGCGGCGAACTGCTCGAAGCCAGTGGCGCAGGCCGGGGTGAAAGCTCTTCCCGACGCCCTGACGGTACTTTCGAGGCTGCGGCCGCGGCCGTGGTGGTGACAAGCGGCGGCATCGGCGGCAACCACGATGTGGTCCGCAAGCAATGGCCGGGCGGCGCGGCGCCGGAGCGGATGTTGAGTGGCGTTCCGGCATCCGTGGACGGGGACTTCCTCCCGGCCGTGGGCCGCGCCGGCGGACACCTCATCAACGGGGACCGGATGTGGCATTACCCGGAGGGTATCCACAACCATGCCCCGGTCTGGCCGCGGCACGGCATCCGGATCCTGCCCGGACCGTCGGCCCTATGGCTGGACGCGACGGGGCGGATGCTCCCGCCTCCCCTGTTTCCGGGTTTCGATTCGCTCGGCGCCCTGCGCCACATCCTGGCCACGGGACATGCCCATTCATGGTTCGTCTTGAACCGCAGCATCGCGCTGAAGGAGTTCGCGCTGTCAGGATCCGAGCAGAACCCGGATCTCACGGGCAAGGACGTCCGTCGGCTGGTCTCACGGCTGAAGCCCGGCAGCGATACACCGCTGCAGCGGTTCCTGGACCGCGGGGTCGACTTCCTGCAGGCAGCGGACCCCGCCGGGCTCGCCGGGCAGATGAACGATCTGACGGGCGGGCAGCTCATCGACCCCGCTGCCCTGGAGCAGCTGATCCGCGACCGGGACCGGCAGTTTGCCAGCGGGATGGGCAAGGATCCGCAGCTGGCGGCGATCCGGGCAGCGCGGCGTTTCGCCACCGACAAGATCATGAGGGTCGCCCCGCCGCACCGGCTTCTGGATCCGCGGCACGGTCCCCTGCTCGCCGTCCGGCTCTCGGTCCTGACGCGCAAGAGCCTTGGCGGGGTGCAGACCGACCTGCAGTCGCGGGTCCTGGATGCCGCCGGGCAGCCCGTGCCCGGGCTGTTCGCGGCCGGTGAAGCCGCAGGGTTTGGCGGCGGCGGAATCCACGGCTATCGGTCCCTCGAGGGAACGTTCCTGGGCGGATGCCTCTTCTCCGGACGTTCCGCGGGCCGGGCCGCTGCGTCCGCGGCCTAGTCCGAGCAGGCACTCAGCAACACAGGAGGAAAGTCGATGCAGTGGCGGACCGACATTCTCGGGGATGATTTCCAGGCGTGCACCTTTGAGGCCGTCAGCCCTGACGGTGTGCTGCGCACTGCCACCCTGGTCCGCCATACCCCGCTCCCGCCGGCACCATCGGCGCTGCCGGCCCGGGCGGTGCTGTTCCTGCACGGCTGGAGTGACTACTTCTTCAATGAGGAGCTCGCGGAATTCTGGGCGGGGCAGGGGTTTGAGTTTTTCGCCCTCGACATGCACAACCATGGCCGCAGCCTGCGTCCGGGCACCCACGGCGGCTACGTCGCGGACCTGGACAACTACGACGCCGAGATCACTGCAGCGCTCGGGATCATCGGCTCGCTCAGGCCGGACGGTGCGGCGCCGCAGGTGACGCTGATGGGACACTCCACCGGTGGCCTGATCGCGGCGCTGTGGGCCGACAGGCATCCGGGGATGGTGTCACAACTGGTCCTGGACAGCCCATGGCTGGAAGTCCACGGCAGCCCCGCCCTGCGCCGCGCCGCGCGGACCATGGTGGAGCCGTTCGCCCGGTTCTGGCCGGAGTCTGTGATCCGGCTGCCCGAGCGGGCCTTCTACTGGCGCAGCATCAGCAGCGCCGCGGAAGGCGAATGGGCCCTGGACGATGCCTACCGTCCGCCGCACGCCTTTCCGGTCCGCGCCGGCTGGCTCAGCGCCGTGCTCGCCGGGCAGTCCAAGGTGGCGCGTGGCCTGAACATCGACGTGCCCATCCTGGTGCTCATCTCGGGCGCCAGCGCCAACGGGATGTTCTGGAAGGAGTCCATGCGCCGCACGGACGCGGTCCTGGACGTGAACACAATCGCCCTCCGCGCGCTCAGCCTGGGCCGCACCGTGACGCTGGAGCGGATTGACGGCGCCCTGCATGACGTCTTCCTCTCCGCCCCGCGGGTCCGCGCGGACGCCTATGCCCGGCTGTCCCGGTGGATCAGGGCGTACGTCTACGACTGACGCGGATCAGCTGACCTGGCCGCCCGCGGCGGGAGCGGCGTCGATGGCCCCACCGTACCGGCGGTCCCGCTGTGCATAGATCTCGACGGCGTCCCACAGCGTCCGCCGGTCCACGTCCGGCCACAGGGTGTCCATGAACACGAACTCGGCATAGGCCGACTGCCAGAGCATGAAGTTGGAGAGCCGCTGTTCCCCGGAACTGCGCAGGAACAGGTCCACGTCCGGCAGGTCCGGCTCGTCGAGGAACTTCTGGATGGTCCGCTCGGTGATGGCCCCCGGCTTCAGCCGGCCCTGGGCCACTTCCTCCGCGATCGCGGAGACGGCGTCGGCGATCTCGGCCCGTCCGCCGTAGTTGACGCACATGTTCAGGGTGCACGTGCTGTTGCCTCGGGTGTAGTCCTCGGCCTCTTCGAGTTCGCGGATCACCGAGCCCCACAGCTTCGGGCGCCGCCCGGACCAGCGGATCCGTACCCCCCATTCATCGAGCTGGTTCCGCTGCCGGCGCAGGACGTCCTTGTTGAAGCCCATCAGGAAGCGCACCTCCTCAGGGGACCGCCGCCAGTTCTCGGTGGAGAAGGCGTACACACTGACGTATTCGATCCCCAGCTCGATCGCGCCGGCCATGACGTCCAGCAGGGCAGGCTCCCCTGCTTTGTGGCCCTCGATCCGGGGCAGGCCGCGCTGGTTCGCCCAGCGCCCGTTGCCGTCCATGACGATCGCCACATGCCGCGGGATGAACTCCGCGGGAATCGCGGGCGGAACAGCGCCGGACGGGTGCGGGTAGGGAGCCACCACCGGGGTGGTCCGCCGCGGACCGTTGGACTGTTTTGTCTGGCTTTTCTCCAGGTTCTTTCCCAGGCTTCTTCCCAATGCCACTTTTACGTTCGCTCCACATGTTTGAGGGATTTCAGGACTCGTTCCAGGTGCCACTGGAGGTAGCTGGCTACCAGGCCTGCCGCTTCCCGGCGGTGGACGGACGCGGAGGCATCCGCCGTCGTCCAGTTTCCGGTGAGCAGGGCACCCATGAGGAGCACTGTCTCCGGGGCTGGCGCGGGCGATCCCGGCGGCCGGCACCCGTGGCAGACCATGCCGCCGAGCGGCGCGGAAAAGGCGGTGTGCGGCCCGGGCGCACCGCACCGGGCGCAGTCGGTGAAGCTGGGCGCCCAGCCGCCGGTCGCGAGGGCGCGGAGCAGGTAGGAATCCAGGATGAGTTCGGGGGCGTGGTCGCCCCGGCTCAGGGAGGCGAGGGCCCCCACCAGCAGGTTGTACTGGGCGGTGCCGGCTTCGCCGTCGACGTCGGTGAGCTTCTCCGCCGTTTCGGTCATGGCGGCCGCCACCGTGTACCGGCCATAGTCCGCGGCGATGTTCCCGCCGTAGGCGCCCTTGGCCACGGCCTGCGTGACGACGTCCAGGGTCCGCCCGGAAATCAGCTGGAGATCGGCCACCATGAACGGTTCCAGCCTGGCGCCGAACCGGCTGCTGGTGCGCCGGACCCCCTTGGCCACCGCCCGCACCTGGCCGTGGTGCTTGGTCAACAGGGTGATGATCCGGTCGGCTTCGCCCAGCTTATGGGTGCGCAGCACGACGGCGTCATCACGGTAGGCACGCGCTGCAAAGGATTGTTGGACCACAGTTAATCTTCGCACTGTCTTTACGGAATCACGGCATGGGCAGCGCCGCCGAGGCAGAACGGTAAAAGACTGAGATAAAAGACTGAGGCAAAATACTGCGCCGCCGGAGTGTTCCGGCGGCGCAGTCATGCATTGGTTCGCCAGTGCCTGCCCGTCCGGGGACGGATCAGGCGCGGACGGATCAGGCAGGGACGAATCAAGCAGCGACGGATCAGGCGCGGGCGTCCCGGATGGCGCGGTTCACGGCCGAGATGACGGCCTTGAGGGCTGACGTGCTCGTGTTGGCATCGATCCCCACGCCCCAGAGCACGCGCTCCCCCACGGCGCATTCGACATACGCGGCGGCCAGGGCACTGCCACCCTCGGAGAGTGCGTGTTCGCTGTAGTCCAGGACCCGGACGTCCACGCCGTCCTCGCGCAGGATGCTCAGCAGGGCCGCGATGGGGCCGTTCCCGGTCCCGGTCCGGCGGACCTGGGTCCCGTCGATCTTCAGGGCGGCGGTCAGCGTCATGTCGCCGTCTTCGTCCGTCTCCGTGCTGATCGAACCGAGGGCGTAGCGGCCCCACTGCGTGTCGGCAGAGCCCGAGGGCAGGTATTCGTCCTGGAAGACCTGCCACAGCTGGGGTCCGCTGACTTCTCCGCCGACCGTGTCGGTCCGTTTCTGGATGACGCCGGAGAACTCGATCTGGGCGCGGCGCGGCAGGTCCAGGCTGTGCTCGTTCTTGAGCAGGTAGGCGACGCCGCCCTTGCCGGACTGCGAGTTGACCCGGATGACCGCCTCGTAGCTCCGGCCGAGGTCCTTCGGGTCCACCGGCAGGTACGGGACCTGCCAGGTGTAGTCGGCCACGTCCTTGCCCGCCGCGGCCGCGTCCTTTTCGAGGGCCTCCAGGCCCTTCTTGATCGCGTCCTGGTGCGAGCCGGAGAACGCCGTGAAGACGAGGTCTCCGCCGTACGGGGACCGCTCGGCCACCGGCAGCTGGTTGCAGTACTCCACCGTGCGGCGGATTTCGTCGATGTCGGAGAAGTCGATCATCGGGTCGATGCCCTGGACGAACATGTTCAGGCCCAGGGTCACCAGGTCCACGTTGCCGGTCCGCTCGCCGTTGCCGAAGAGGCAGCCCTCGATCCGGTCTGCCCCGGCCAGGTAGCCCAGCTCGGCGGCGGCGACGCCGGTGCCGCGGTCGTTATGCGGGTGCAGGGACAGGATGATGCCTTCGCGCGGGTGCAGATTCCGGCTCATCCACTCGATGGAGTCGGCGTAGACATTGGGGGTGGCCATTTCCACCGTGGCAGGCAGGTTGATGATGACCTGACGGTCCGCCGAGGCCTCGAAGACGTCGGCGATCGCGTTGCAGACCCGGATGGCGTACTCCAGCTCGGTGCCGGTGAAGGACTCGGGCGAGTATTCGTAGGTGATGTGCGTATCGGCGAGGGTTTCCTCGTACTTCTTGCACAGCCGAGCACCCTGCAGGGCGATGTCGAGGATGCCGTCCTCGTCCTGGTTGAAGACCACGCGGCGCTGCAGGACGGACGTGGAGTTGTAGAGGTGGACGATTGCCTGCTTCGCCCCGACCAGGGACTCATAGGTCCGCTCGATCAGGTGTTCGCGTGCCTGCGTCAGCACCTGGATCGTGACGTCGTCCGGGATGTGGTTGCCCTCGATCAGCTGCCGGACGAAGTCGAAGTCCGTCTGCGATGCCGAGGGGAACCCGACCTCGATCTCCTTGTAGCCCATCCGGACCAGCAGGTCGAACATCTTCAGCTTGCGGGCCGGGCTCATGGGATCGATGAGGGCCTGATTGCCGTCGCGCAGGTCCACGGCGCACCAGCGCGGGGCCTTGGTGATGACTTTGTCCGGCCAGGTGCGGTCCGGCAGTTCAACGGTGATCTGGTCCTGGAACGGGATGTAGCGGTGGACCGGCATTCCTGAGGGCTTCTGTGCGTTTCGCATTACAATCGGGGCCTTTTCTGTGATTCTTGGTGAAAGGGTGGCCGGGCAACACAAACTCCGCAGCGAGGGTGGGCCTTGCGCTAGATCGCGTCTGAGGCCTCGCCGCGGCAGCTAAGAAGGAGCAGTTCTGCGCGCACCTTTTCACAGTAACACGGGTGCGTAAGATGAAGGAGCCAGACCACCGTAACGTCCACCATGCAGACCGTGCGCCGGCAAACGCTCCGGGCCGGACTGCCTCTCAAAGGAGCATCCGTGCCACTTTCGGGGATCGATCTGTCCACCATCGACGCCAGCGTCCGCCCGCAGGATGACCTGTACCAGCATGTGAATGGCGGCTGGCTCAACACTACGGTCATCCCGGACGACCGGCCGCTGGAGGGCACCTTCACCGCCTTGCGCGACGCGTCGGAGCTCGCGGTGAAGGAGATCATCGAGCAGGCCGCCGCACGCGGTGCGGAGGCTACCGGGATCGAGCGCAAGATCGGGGACCTGTACAACAGCTTCATGGACGAAGCGGCGGTCGAGGCCAAGGGCCTGGACCCGCTCCGGGCGCGGTTGGCGCAGGTGTTCGCGACGACGTCGGTGCCCGAACTCGTGGCGCTGGCCGGACGGCTGTTCCGCGCCGATGTGTCCGGGCTCTTTTATATCTACCCCGCCCCGGATGCCGGAAACCCGGACCGGGTCCTGCTCTACACGGGCCAGGGCGGCCTCGGCCTGCCGGATGAGTCTTATTACCGGGAAGCGAAGTTCGCCCCGATGGTCCAGGCCTACCGTGCACACGTGGGGGCCATGCTGGGCCTCGCGGAGGTTGCCGACCCTGAGGGGGCAGCCGGACGCGTGGTGGCGCTGGAAACTGCGCTGGCTTCGCACCACTGGGACAACGTGACATTGCGGAATCCGCAAAAGACGTACAACTTGAAGTCCGCCGCAGAAGCCGCGGAGCTGTTCCCTCTGCTGGCGGACTGGTTCGACGCGGCCGGCATCGAGCCGGAGAAGCGTGCCGAGCTGGTGGTGAGCACCCCCGACTTCTTCTCCGGCGCGGCCTCGCTGCTGGATTCCGAACCACTGGCGACCTGGCAGGAATGGCTCGCCATGCGCGTGGTCAGCGCGGCCGCCCCGTACCTGTCTTCCGGGTTCGTGGACGCAAACTTCGCGTTCTATGGCACCACCCTGAGCGGTACGCCGCGGATCAAGGACCGCTGGAAGCGCGGCGTCGCGGTGGTCGAGGCGGCCCTGGGTGAGGCGGTCGGGCAGATCTACGTGGCCGAACACTTCCCGGAGGGGCACAAGGCGCGCATGCAGACCCTCGTGGCCAACCTGATCGAGGCGTACCGCGAGTCCATCACCGGGCTTACCTGGATGGGCGAGGCAACCAAGCTCGAGGCCCTGAAGAAACTGGACTCCTTCCGCGCCAAGATCGGCTTCCCGGACAAGTGGATCGACTACTCCGCGGTGGAGATCGACCCCGCCGATCTGCTGGGGAACGTGGAGCGCGCGCACAGCGCCGACGTCGACCGCCACCTCGACGAGGTCGGCAAGCCCGTGGACCGCGAGAAGTGGCTGATGACGCCCCAGACGGTCAACGCCTACTACCATCCGCTCCTGAACGAGATCGTGTTCCCTGCGGCCATGCTGCAGCCCCCGTTCTTCACTGCCGACGCCGATGACGCCGTCAACTACGGCGGCATCGGTGCCGTGATCGGCCATGAAATCGGCCACGGCTTCGATGACCAGGGCTCGCAGTACGACGGCAGCGGCCTGCTGCGCAACTGGTGGACGGAGGATGACCGCACCGCGTTCGAGGCTCTGGCCGCCCGGCTCGTGGCGCAGTTCGATGCCCTTTCCCCCACGGCAGCCCCCGGCCACACGGTCAACGGCAAGCTGACCTTGGGCGAGAACATCGGCGACCTGGGCGGGCTCACCATCGGCTACAAGGCCTACCTGATCAGCCTCGACGGGCAGGAACCGCCGGTGCTCGATGGCCTGACCGGGGTGCAGCGTTTCTTCGCGTCCTGGGCCGCGGGGTGGCGGCAGGTCATCCGGACCGAAGAGGCCATCCGCCGGCTGGCGACGGATCCGCACTCCCCAAATGAGTTCCGCACGAACGCCATCGCCAAGAACCTCGACGCCTTCCATGCGGCATTCGGCGTCACGGACCAGGACGGCATGTGGATGGCACCGCAGGAGCGCGTCAGCATCTGGTGACCCGGGGGCCCGGCCACTGGCACCGACCCAGCCGGGAGGGCCTTGCTTACACGCTTGCGTGAATACATCGACAGCTGTACTTTCGGTTGATGGAGACTCTTACGCATGCCCCGGTGCTGGCACGGTTCGGTTATGCCGTGTCAGATCCGACACGGGCAGAAATCCTGCTTGCCCTCACGGCTGCGCCGTCCTATCCCTCTGAGCTGGCGGATTCCCTCGGGGTATCCCGGCAGAGCATGTCGAACCACCTGACGTGCCTGCGGGGATGCGGGCTGGTCGTTGCCGTGCCGGAGGGGCGAAGGACCCGCTATGAGCTCGCCGATCAGCGCCTCGGCCATGCCCTGAAAGATCTTCTGGGCGTCGTGCTGGCGGTGGACCCGGCCTGCTGCGCACCCGACGGGACGTGCACGCTGTGATGGCTTCCCTCCAACTGTCGCCGGGCCCGGCCCGCCGCGCCGTCCTCAGCCGCCGGATCCGCTTGTTCGCGGCGGCCACCATCAGCTATAACCTCATCGAGGCCGTTGTGGCTTTGTGGGCCGGGGGTACGGCGGACTCGTCGGCGCTCCTCGGCTTTGGCCTGGATTCCATCATTGAGGTCGCGTCGGCGCTGGCGCTGTCGTGGCAGTTTTCCACCAAGGACCCTGAACGGCGTGAACACCTCACCTTGCGGATTATCGCTGTCTCATTCTTCGCGCTGGCGGCCTTTGTCTCCGCCGAGGCAATCAGGTCACTTCTCGGCGCCGGCGAGGCACAGCACTCGACCCCGGGCATCGTGATTGCCGCACTGAGCCTGGTGATCATGCCGGTCCTGTCCTGGCTCCAGCGCCGGGCCGGCCGGGAGCTCGGATCACGCACGGCGGTGGCTGACTCCAAGCAGACCCTGCTCTGCACGTATTTGTCGGCAGTCCTGCTCGCGGGTTTGGTGCTGAACAGCACCCTTGGCTGGTGGTGGGCCGACGCCGGCGCTGCGCTGGTCATCGCCGCGATCGCCCTCCGGGAGGGCATCAACGCCTGGCGCGGCGACATCTGCTGCACGGTCCCCCACACGGCGGCCGACACCCTTCCGACGGCCACGGAGCCGGCCTGCTGTGACGGATGCGGTGCCGATTCAGCACCTCCAAAGGCGCTCTTCCTACCTGAGGTGGGGGTGGGACAGTCCGCCGCCGATGAGCAGCATGCGTAGTCGGTAGTGCTTCCGGTTGCGGAAGCCGCGGTGTCAGCAGCACTCATCTGGCACAGCGGTTCAAGGAGCTCGTCGCCGCTGCCGGCCGCTTGATTTCTTACTGGAGCGACAGCTCGCGGCACGCTAATGTGGGGGCACCCCAAAGCAGAGGAGTGCCCCGTGGGCAAGGTGGTCATGTACAGCTCGGTGTCGGTGGACGGCTTCATCGCGGACGAGAATGACCAGCCCGGACCGCTGTTCGACTGGTTGTCCAACGGTGACGTCCCGTTGGACGAGAGCGGCGAGGTGAAGGTGTCCCAGGCCTCCTACGACTACACCCGGCCGTACTGGGACCAGATCGGGGCGACCCTCGTCGGCCGCCACGTCTTCGACCTGACGGACGGCTGGGACGGGAAACCCCCGAGCGGGATCGATCACGTGGTCGTCGTGACGCACCGGCCGCAGCCCGAGGGCTGGGACCCCGAGGCGCCGTTTCACTTCGTCGACGGCGTCGAGGCAGCCATGGCCAAGGCGCAAGAGCTTGCGGGTGACCGCATCGTCGAGGTCGCCGCTGGTGATGTCGGTGGCCAGATGCTTGCCGCGGGCCTGGTCGACGAGGTGCGCATGGACGTCGTACCCGTCGTGTTCGGGTCCGGCAAGCGCTACTTCGGGTCGGTCCACGCACAGCACCTGCTGGAGGATCCCGACGTGGTGATTCAGGGCAACCGGGTGCTTCACCTGCGCTATCGGGTGCGCCGTTGAGGTCCACGCCGTGTGCCACGACCCAGCAGGACGTGGAAGAACTTCCAAAGGCCGCCGTCCAACATCCATGACAAAAAGAAGGCCCCCGTTCAGGAAAATCTGAACGGGGGCCTTCCTGGCTGCCGGGTCAGCGGGTGATCAGTGCCGGGTTGGCCTGCTGGCAAACGGTGTCGCCGGCTGTCTGGTTGACGATGTCCTTGGGCAGCTGCGGGGCAGCGGCGGCGGCGGTCGGCGTCCCGTTCGCGAAGTCACTGCCCAGGTAGACCTGGACACCGGCAACTCCGGCGGCCGGGAGCACCCGGTCCGGCGCCACACCGAGCAGGGCCGCGACGTCCCCGGCCACGTCAGCGTAATCCGCACCGTAGTAGACCGCCGTCGCGGCGACGGGCGGAGCAGTCAACTGGCCCACCTGGGTGAAGCCGGCGCCCTTGATGGCCTGCATGATCTCCTGGGTCCGGGCCGGAACACCCGAGCCGTTGGCCACAGTGACGGGCTGCAGGGTCTTGTCATAGGCCGGGGCGGTGGGGCTGGGCGTCGGCGTGGCGCTGGCGCTCGGGGAAGCGCTCGGCTTCGCGGTCGGATCCGTCAGGTCCACGTCGTTGCGCATGGCGGCGAACAGCTGGGATGCCGCGGGCTCGGCCAGCTGCAGCCGGTTGATGTCCGTTTCGGCCGGGACTGTCGGCGTGGCCACGAAGGCTACCTTGCCGACGTCGATGTTCTTGAGCCGGTTGCCCACGGTCAGCAGCGTCGGCACCGAGGCCAGGCCGTCGTCGATGGTCAGGTTCTTGGTGATCGCGTCCGCGATGCCGAGCATCCGGGCCGGGTTGGTGAGGGTGCCGTCGTCCTTGATTTTCCGGGTCAGCGCGGACAGGAAGCCCTGCTGGGCCTTGATCCGGCCGAGGTCGCCGCCGTCGCCGAAGGCGTGCCGGGTGCGCACGAACGACAATGCCTGCTCGCCCTGGACAGTGGAGGTGCCCTTGGGCAGGCGCAGCTTAGAGTCGGGGTCATACACGGCGTCGCTGACACACACTGACACGCCGCCCACGGCGTTGGAGAGTTCCTTGACGGCGTTGAAGTCGGCCATCATGAAGTGGTCGATCTCCAGGCCAGTGAGCTTGTTGACGGTGTCCACGGCGCAGCCGATGCCGGCCTCGGACATCGCCGAGTTAATCATGACGCCGGTCTGGGCCGGGTACTCCTTGTTGGTTTTCGGGTCCTTGCACTTGGGGATGTCGACCAGCAGGTCGCGGGGGAAGCTGACGACGTTGACCCGCTTGTTGTCCGCGGAGATGTCCATCAGCATCATCACGTCCGAGTGCCCATATCCGGTCGCGTCATCGCTGGTGCCGTACTGCGAGTTCTTCCCGTCGCGCGTGTCCGAGCCGAGGATCAGGATCTGCATCCGGTCCGTCGAATCGTTCACGGCACCCTCGGTCTTGATGCTGCCGGCGCTCAGTGGGGCCTTGGTGAGGTTGCCCTGGAGCCGGATGGTCCAGTAGGCGCCAAAAGCGATCACGCCGACCAAAAGCACGGCCACCACGCCCGTGAAGACTTTCAGCCAGGTGGGGGTCCGGCGGGCGGAGCCGAGGTGGCGGGCCGGACCAACGGCGGGATCGGCCGTGTGCCGGGCAGCGGCTGTTGACCGGGCCGGCGGGGCGGATCCGTCGGCACGGTTGTCACGGGGTCGAACCACTTGTTGAGCCTTCCTAAACGAACGGGGAGTCAGCCCATTTTAGAGTCCGAATCTGAGAAAACGCCGATGGCCCTCTCTTGGGAGCGGCGGGAAAGGGCCAACGGTCAAAACAGCGGCCTAAGAACAGCGCGTCTCAGAAGCCCAGTTTGACGAGCTGCTTCGGGTCGCGCTGCCAGTCCTTGGCGACCTTGACGTGCAGGTCAAGGTAGATACGGGCACCGAGCAGCGCCTCGATCGCCTTGCGCGCGTTGGTGCCGACCTCGCGGAGCCGGGCGCCGCCCTTGCCGATGATGATGGCCTTCTGGGAAGGCCGCTCGACGTACAGGTTGACGCGGACGTCCAGGAACGGGCGGTCCTCGGGCCGGCCTTCCCGCGGAACGATCTCATCGACGACGACGGCCAGGGAGTGCGGCAATTCGTCGCGGACGCCTTCGAGGGCTGCTTCCCGGATGAGTTCGGCGATCATCACCGCTTCCGGCTCGTCCGTCAGGTGACCGTCCGGATACAGCGGCGGCGACGCCGGCATGTGACCGATCAGGACGTCGGCAAGGGTGTCGACCTGGAAACCGTCCGTGGCGGAGACCGGGACGATGTCCTTCCAGCCGTCCTCGCCAAGGACCTCGCGGCCCAGGGCGGCGACGGCGAGCAACTGCTCGGTGAGGGCCTGCCGGTCGACGGTGTCGGCCTTGGTCACGATCGCGATGATGGGCTTGTTGGGGATGGCGGCGAGCTGGGCGGCAATGAACTTGTCCCCCGGGCCGATTTTCTCGTTGGCCGGCAGGCAGAAGCCGATCGCGTCGACCTCGGCGAGGGTATCGGCGACCAGTTCGTTCAGCCGCTTCCCCAGCAGCGTGCGCGGGCGGTGCAGGCCCGGGGTGTCAACGAGGATCAACTGGGCGTCGTCCCGGTGCACGATGCCACGGATTGTGTGGCGCGTGGTCTGGGGCTTGGCCGACGTGATCGCGACTTTTTGGCCGACCAGGGCGTTGGTGAGGGTGGACTTGCCCGCATTGGGCCGTCCGACCAGCACCGAGAAACCGGCGCGGTAGCCGCCGTAGGCTGCGTCGCCGTCGGACTTATTCTGCTTGCTCACGTGAGACTCCCTGTTGGATTGGTGCGGCCTCGTCGAGAAGGTCTTCAAGGTCAGTTTGTTCTTTTGCTACGGCGGCCGCAATGATGTGGCTGACGCGGTTCCGCCGGCCCTCCAGCCTGTCGGCGCGGAGGGACAGTCCGTGGACCTGGACGGTGCTGCCGACAATCGGCACCCGCCCGAGGGCCTTGGCCAGCAGGCCGCCCACGGTGTCTACTTCGTCGTCGTCGAGCTCGAGGTCGAAGAGTTCGCCGAGGTCATCGATGCTCATGCGGGCGCTGACCCGGTAGCTTCCGTCCCCCAGTGCCACGGCCTCGGCGCTCTCGGTGTCGTATTCGTCCACGATTTCGCCGACGATCTCCTCGATGAGGTCCTCGAGCGTGACCAGCCCCGCCGTTCCGCCATATTCGTCGATGACGATCGCAACGTGCGTGGATTCCTTCTGGAGTTCGCGGAGCAGGTCGCTGACGAGCTTCGAGTCCGGCACGTAGCGCACCTCACGGGCCACCTCGTCCACCACCGGCGGTTCCTCGTGCGGGCCGAGGTTGTGGAGCGAGGCGGCAACGTCCTTCAGGTACACAATGCCCAGGATCTGGTCCGTGTTTTCGCCGATGACCGGAATCCGCGAGTACCCGGAGCGCAGGAACAGCGACATCGCCCGGTGCAGGCTGGATCCGGAGTCGATCGTGAGGATGTCGGTCCTGGGCACCATAACGGAGCGGACCAGGGTGTCCCCGAAGTCGAAGACCGACTGGATCAGCTCGGCCTCGTTGTCCTCGATCACGTCGGACTCGGTGGCCCGGTCCACGAGTTCGCGGAATTCTTCCTCGCTGAAGAACGCCTCGCTGTCGGCCGGCGCGCCGGGAGCTACGACGCTGCCGAGCCGCACCAGCCAGCCCGGAATCGGGCCGAGCACGGCGTAGAGGGACCGGACGAGCGGGGCGCTGAACCGGACCAGGGCGGCGGAGTGGACCCGGCCGAGCTGCCGCGGGGACACCCCCACGATCACGAAGCCGAGCAGCGCCATGATGCCGGTGGCCGCCAGCCCGGCCAGCCAGACGTTGTCCAGCATGCTGTAAAGGAGCACGGTCACGGCGACGGCGGCGGCCATCTCGAACCAGACCCGCCAGAACCGCAGGGCGCGCATGTGCCCCACGGGCTGGGCCAGGATGCGTTTGAGTGAGGTGCCTCTGCTGTTCAGGACCGCCTGCTCGGCGTCGTGCCGGGGCAGGAAGTTGAACGCGGACTCGGCAGCGGTCAGCACTGCGGCAAAGCTAAGGAACACCAGCGCCATGCCGGCAAGGATCAGTGGGGTCACTGAACCGTCTCGGACGGGGCCGCTTTGCCGGTGAAGGCGGTCAGGAGTTCGCGCTGCAGCCCGAACATCTCTTCCTTCTCTTCCGGCTCGGCGTGGTCATAACCCAGCAGGTGCAGGATGCCGTGCGTGGTCAGCAGCAGCATCTCGTCCTGGGTGGAGTGGCCGGCGTTGCGGGCCTGGACCTCGGCCACCTGGGGGCAGATGGCGATGTCGCCGAGCATGCCCTGCGGCGTCGGCTTGTCCGGCGTGCCCGGGGTCAGCTCGTCCATGGGGACGGAGAGGACGTCGGTGGAGCCTGGCTCGTCCATCAGTTCGAGGTGCAGCTTTTCCATGGCCGGTTCGTCCACGAGCAGGATGGACAGCTCCGCCTGCGGGTGGATGTAAAGGCTTTCGAAGATGAAACGCGACAGCGCCACGAGCCCGGCCTCGTCCACGACGACGCCGGATTCGTTGTTGACCTCAATGCTCATGCGTGTTCTCCCCGCGTTTCCCGGGCAACGGAGTGCTTGACCCGGTTCCTTTGGACTTCGTCCCAGATGCTGTAGGCGTTGACGATATCCCCCACCAGGCGGTGCCGGACGACGTCGGAGGCATCCAGGATCGAGAAGTTGACGTCCTCGATCCCCTGCAGGATCTCCTCGACAATCCTGAGCCCCGAGCGGGTGCCGAAGGGCAGGTCCACCTGGGTGATGTCGCCGGTGACCACCATCTTGGAGCCGAAGCCCAGACGGGTCAGGAACATCTTCATCTGTTCGGGCGTGGTGTTCTGCGCCTCATCGAGGATGATGAAGGCATCGTTAAGCGTGCGGCCCCGCATGTAGGCCAGCGGGGCGACCTCGATGGTGCCGGCGGCCATGAGACGGGGAATGGATTCGGGGTCCATCATGTCGTGCAGGGCGTCGTACAGGGGCCGCAGATAGGGGTCGATCTTGTCACTCAGGGTGCCCGGCAGGAAGCCGAGCCGCTCCCCCGCCTCGACGGCGGGACGGGTCAGGATGATGCGGCTGACTTCCTTCTGCTGCAGGGCCTGGACGGCCTTGGCCATGGCCAGGTAGGTCTTGCCGGTACCGGCCGGACCGATCCCGAAGATCACGGTGTTGGCGTCGATCGCGTCCACATAGTTCTTCTGGTTCAGCGTCTTGGGCCTGATGGTCTTCCCGCGGGTGGAGAGGATGTTGGTGGTCAGCACTTCCACGGGGTTCTGCAGCGACTGGCTGCGCAGCAGGGAGACGAGCTGCTGCAGCACGGCCGGGGTGATGACGGTGCCTCGGGCCACCAGCCCGCGCACCTCGTTGAGCAGCCGCATGATCCGCGGCACGTCGGCGGCAGGACCGCTGATCGCGAGCTCGTTGCCCCGGACGTGGAAATCGACGGCGGGGAACTGGTTTTCGATGAACCTTAAGGCTTCGTCATGGCTGCCCAGCGACTGGACCATCTGCTCTGAGTCGTCGAACAAGACCACCTCCGTCCGCAGCCCTGGTAGGGAGTGGGGAAATTCCCCTGCGGTGCGTTCTCGGGCGCTGAACCGGGCCTTGCCGTTCGCTGCTTCAGTCATGGTGTTGGCCCGCGGGCCTCTGGTCCCCTCCAGTATGAATATGGTCTGTCGCCGTGATCCGTGCCGACGGCGGTTCGCACCGCCCGCGGCCAGGGTCTACGGGTGCTTCCATCTTACGCCAGCGCGGCGCGGCCGACGCCGGAGGGGATCCGGCGCCGGCTGTTACGGGTAGGCGTTTCCGAAGACGACCCACCCCTCCAGCCAGTGGGCGCCTGTTGCCGGGCACGGCTGTTCCGCGTTGCCGGGTTCCCGCTCCGGCTTCGGCTCCCGCTCCGGCTTCGGTTCCGCCTTCGGTTCCGACACGGTCAGGCCGCGCTCTCCAGCGCGCCGGCGCGGGACCCGACGCCGGCGTAGCGTCCCTTGTAGAAGAGCAGGGGCTCAGCGTCGGGGCGGGCGCCCAGGGCGCGGACGGCGCCGAGGACGATCGTGAGGTCGCCGCCGTCGTACTCCTGGTGGAGTTCGCAATCAACCCAGGCCAGGGCGTTATCCAGGACGGGGTTGCCCAGCGGCGAGGGCGAATGGCCGACGCCGGCGAACTTATCCGTCCCCGAGCGCGCGAACTGCCCCGCCAGAAGCTGGTGCTCTGCGGCCAGGATGTTCACGGTAAACCGTCCCGCCGCACGCAACTGCGGCCAGGTGCTCGATGTCCGTGCGGGGCTGAATGTGACCAGGGCCGGCTCCAGGGACAGGGAGGCGAAGGACTGGCATGTGAAACCGGCCGGCCCGTGCTGGGTTGCTGCAGTGATCACCGTCAGGCCGGTGGCGAAGTGTCCGAGAATGTGGCGGAGTTCCTTCGGGCTGGGGTCAGAATGTTCCGTCATGGCGGGTCCTTTCGAGCGCTGGTAGCCCCAATCAACCACCGCGGACGCGGGTTCCCAAGCCCGGCTGCAACGCACAGTCGCGCAACGACACAACGCGTCACGGACCCGTTGCATGACGTAAGAATTCGGCACCAGGCGTTCGCCGGCCATGGCCGTTAGGCTCGGTTGATGGCAACCCAGGAAAATTTGATGGACGTCAGATCCGCGTACGACACAGTGGCCGAGACCTATTCAGCGGTGATCCCGGATACCAGTTTCGAGGCCCCGCTGGATATGGCCATGATGGACCATTTCATCGCCCACATGCGCGGCACGGCGGACCGGACGGTGATCGACGTCGGATGCGGTGCCGGACGAATGAGCAGCTATCTCGGCCAGGCGGGGCTGAACGTCAGCGGAGTCGACCTGTCGCCCGAAATGGTCCGGATCGCGCAACAACTGCATCCCGGGCTGTTGTTCGAGCTGGGAGAGCTGACGGACCTGCCCCAAGCGGACGCAGCTGCGGACGGCGTCCTCGCCTGGTATTCGATCATCCACTCTCCCCCGACGGCGCTGCCGGCGATCGCGCGCGAGTTCTGGAGGGCGCTCCGCCCTGGCGGTTCGGCGCTCGTCGCCTTCCACGCCGGCAGCGGCCACCGCACGATTGACCGTGCCTACGGACACGACGTCCAGCTCCGGGCGGAACTGCACGCACCCGAAGAGGTGGCGCTCCGGTTCACCGAACAAGGCTTTGTGATGCGCGCCCAGTTGATGCGTTCACCGAGGGCCAAGGAAAAACATCCACAGGCCGCCATCCTCGTCGACAAACCCTTCGTGTCTTCAACACTTAGTCCCTCATAGCGGACGTTGGCGTGTTCGCAGGGTCGAACCAGCGGTGAACTGCTCTTCACGGGAGTAGTCGAGATAGTGCTTGAGGGACGGATCGCCGGTTCCCGGCATGGCTCCGGCCGCTGCGGCCTTCACCAGCCAGTCCACCTGATGCGGGATGGTCTGAGCGTATGTCCCAACAGGTTCATAGGCGAGGTTAAGGGAGGCCTTGGTGCTCAGTACCAGCGGAGGCCGGAAATCCCACGGATGGTCACCGAGGCCCGTGGGTGCGCTGTCATCCAGAAGCACCTCTTCCCAGTGGTGGCCCAGGTAGCGGGCAATTGCTGCGGCGATCTGCCGGGCATTCGGCGCATCTGGATCGGCGCTGTTGAGGATTCGTGCCGCGGGCACGGCGGCAACCCGTTCCACGAGGGCCGCCGTGTTCACCGCTGCCGTCGTGTGGTCCGCGCCCTGCCCCGCATGGGCCAGGAACACGGCCGGGCGCCGGTCGAGCACCCGTTTGACGAACATCCATTCCCGGGGAAGGGCCGCGCCCTCACCATGTACCTTGGACGCCCGGATCACCGTCACGGGATGGCCGCTGCCCAGGAGGGTGTTCTCGGCAGCCACCTTGTTGGCGCCATAGCCTTCCCGGGATTGGTAGTCCCCGGTTCCCGGCCGCATGGTCGGATTGTTCTCGAGGATCGGCGCATCAAAGCGGGGTGCTACCTCGGAATTGACGTGGTTGCCGGCGGCGTCAACGTACACGGCCTTGCTCGAGAGCATGACGGCAGAGGTCACCGCGGCCAGGTGCGGCAGGAGTTGCCGGGCGTCGGCCTCGGTGTAGCACACCGCGTCCACGAGGAGATCGGCACCACCGGCCATCACCCCGGCCAGTGCGGCGTCGTCACGACGTTCGGCGGCGATAAATCGGGCACCGGCGGCAGCCAGGTCAGCCGGCATCTTGGTCCGGTCCCGGCCCGTCATGTCCACGGCCCAGCCGGCACGGATCAGCCGCCACGCAATCGCGCGGCCGAGAACGCCAGTGCCTCCAAGGATCACAGCCCGTTTCATTTGTCCGACTCTAACGGACGGGTGCGTCAGGCGGAGGCGATGCCGGGACCAAGAAGCCTCGGGTATTTCCACTCCTTGGAGAGCGCGGGAACCGCGGCGGCCGCGCGGGGAAGCCGGACGACGAGCCGGTCACCGAGCGTGAGCATGACGTTGTCCGTCCCGCTGGATGACACCGGCTTCAGACGGAGCCCGGCCCACCCCGGAAACTGATCCGCGATCATGAGGCCGACCTGGTTTGTGTCGATGTCAGGCTCAGCGTCGTGCCGCTTCTTCGAGGTCGCCCTGCGGACCTTCAGTGGGAGGCGGGCGCCCCGCCAAAGTAGGGTACTTCCATGTTCATCATTCGCGAAGGGCGCCCAGACGATGTGCCCGGCCTTGCGACGCTAAGGGCCACGTGGGCGGCGGAACAGGACCCCGCGCCCATGGACGATCCCGCTTTCGACGCCGTCTTCATGGAGTGGATGAATGCCAGCCCCCGAAAGTTCTTTGTGGCCGACTACGGTGGCGAACTCGTCGGGATGCTCAACCTGATGATTTTCGAGCGGATGCCCAAACCCGGAACAGAATCGTCCCGGTGGGTCTATCTGGGCAACGCCTACGTGCTTCCGGCGTTTCGGAACGCCGGAATCGGCGGCCGGCTCGTGGAGGCATCGATCCAGTTCGCGCAAGGCATCAAGGCCGTACGGATGGTGCTTTCCCCCTCCGACGCATCACGCGGCTTTTACGCGCGGCTTGGTTTCGAACCGGCCGCGGAATTGAACATTCTCAGGTTTTAACCCACGGCCCCCCAGGCCGATGCGCCGGCCCCGGCATGATGGACACATGGAATTGCAGACTGATCGTCTCCTGCTGCGCGAGTACACCCTGGATGATTTCGCTGCGGTACATTCATTCGCTTCCGACTTGAGGATCGCCGAATACGTGGACTGGGGACCGAATACAACCGGCGAAACGCTGGAATTCCTTAAAATGTGCTCGGCGGCGCAACGCGGTTCGAACCGGACAAACTTCACTCTTGCTGTCACTTTTCCCAGGGGCGAACCCTTTGGTTCTGTCGGACTCGGCATTGATCGTGGCCGGGGCGAGCTGGGGTACGTGATTGATGCTGACCACTGGGGGCGCGGATATGCCACTGAGGCCGCAGCCGCCCTCCTCAGGTTCGGCCAAGGAACTCTCAAACTGCAGGACATTACCGCAACCTGCAGACCTGAAAACACCGCTTCTGCGAGGGTGCTGGAAAAGATCGGATTGGTCCAGATCGGGTCGCGGAGGGCGGACAAACTCATTCGTGGACAGTGGCGTGATTCTCTCGTCTTTACAGCGGTCGGCACCAGCTGAAAACGCACGCACGGCAGGTGACCTCAGCCGGTGGTCAGCGTGGCACCTGCCCGGCTAAATGTCGGAGCGGACCATCCGTATTTCAGGTAGTTCCTCCCACTCGGGTGAAAGCAACTTACGCGTCCCATCGGGCTGAAAACCGTTCTTGACGTAAAAGGCCTGAGCGCGCACGTTGGCCTCAAGGACCCACAGGTAGGCGGGTAAATCGCCGAGGGCGGCCTTCAACAGGGCGACACCGAGCCCAGTGCCATGGGTGCGCCTCAGAGTGTAAATGGAGTAAAGCTCAAGTTCGCCGGGCAGGTCATCGTCACGCCCCGTGCCTGCGTCGGCAAATCCAACTATTTCATTGCCCTCGTCCACGGCGATGATTCGCGGCTGGGCGCTGTCCAGATACGGCCGGCGTTTTTCCACGCGCAGCGGCATGCTGGCACGGCGCGCATCGAAGAACGTCGGGGACAAAAGGTGCCCGTAGCATTCCTCATGGGCCAGGGTGTGCATCCTAACCACGGCATCAGCGTCCTCGACCGCGGCCTGGCGGATCTGATATTCCATCGTCCCAGCCTAACTTTGACTTGGGGGCTTCCCAGGGTCATTTTGCAGCCGGCCGGTAGAACGCCGCACCGGGGAGGAAGCGACGCCGTCACCAGCCGCCGCGTGTCGGCGTATGTCCCTTTCGGGCATCGTCGGGCATTGCCATTTCGGCCCGCAGGCCCAGGAGCCGGATCGGACGGTCTGCTTCGATTCCGGCTGCGAGGTCCAACGCCTCCGCGAGGATTTCGTCCCGGTCGAATGTCTCGGGAAGCTTCCTCGCGTGGGTTTTGGTGACGAACGGCGCGTAGCGGACCTTTAGGGTCAGCCCAACCACGGGCCGACCTTCGGCCACAACATCCTCCAGGACGCGCGCTGTCAGCTCCCTCACGGCGTCGTCGACCTGGGCGGGTTCGGTCAGGTCGCGCTGGAAGGTGGTCTCCCGGCTATGCCCGCGGGCAACCCACGGGGTATCGTCCACAACGCTGGCGCCGTCCCCGCGTCCGAGCTCCGCGTACCAAGGTCCCATCCTGGGGCCGAACTCCGGGACCAGGTCCCGGGGGTCGGACGCGGCTAGCTCGGCCACTGTGTTGATGCCGAGTTTGGCCAGCCTGCCCGACACCTTGGTTCCGACGCCCCAGAGCTCCTTGGTGGGCCGACTGCCCATGACGTCGAGCCAGTTCGCGGCAGTGAGACGGAAGACGCCGGCCGGCTTGCCGAAACCGGTGGCGACCTTGGCTCGTACCAGGGTGTCGCCGATGCCCACGCTGCAGTGAAGCTGCGTTCGCTCCAGGACAGCGGCCTGCACCTGCCGGGCGTAGGCTTCCGGATTCTCTGTCTCGGTGCCTACAAAAGCTTCATCCCACCCCAGCACCTGCACTGTGGCGCCGGGCTGCGCGCGCAGGGTAGCCATGACCGTTTCAGACGCCGCGAGGTAAGCCTCCTGATCGACGGGCAGGATCACAGCATCGGGCACTTTCCGGGCCGCAATGCGTAAGGGCATTCCGGAACCCACGCCGAATGCCCTCGCTTCGTAGGATGCCGTCGACACCACGGCGCGTTCCGTGGGGTCGCCCCGACCGCCGACAATGATCGGCTTGCCAGCAAGCTCCGGCCGCCGGAGCACTTCAACCGCCGCGATGAACTGGTCGAGATCGACGTGCAGCACCCATGGGATTCCGCTCACGCCACCAGTGTGCCCTAAACATCCCTAGCAAGCATCGGCCCTCCACCAAGCCTGGCCGGACTCTCCGTCGTCGACGCGCCCTCCCGTGACGAAGCATTGGTGCGGGCTGCCAAGATCGCCGCCGCTTGCCGCTGCGCGCGGGAGGTCCGCGGGTTCGTGCCCGACCCCACGGGATGATTTGTGTGCTGGATGCCCCCGTGATCGACTGATGCGATGACCCACCGCATTGCCGTCGGCGTACTCTTCGGGCCACGAGGCGTTCTGATGTGCCGCCGGGTCCCGACATCGAAATGGTACCCGGGTATGTGGGACTTTCCGGGCGGCCACATCGAGGACGGCGAATCAGCCGGCGAGGCGCTGGCCAGGGAGCTCCTCGGAGAAATCGCAGTCAACGTTGTCCCGCCTACGAACACTCCCACGTTTAGGGTCCAGGACAACGAGGGCTCACCTGAGGGGTTGGCGCTCTCGGGGTGGGTCCTGGAAATGTGGACCGGCGATCCTGCGAACTTGGCCAGGGATGAGCACTCCGAAATACGCTGGTTCAGCCCTAACGATGCCCTCGGACTGGACCTCGCGCACGCCCATTACACCGAAGTACTTCAACACCTTTGAAGTTTAAGAAACGGCGGCGCCTGAAGAGGACAGACTTACACGCATTCTGATAAAGGCCGGCCCGCGGATGGGTTCTGATAGATGTCGGCCTTCGGAGCACCTTGGCATATGGAGCCAGACCGTCCGGCTCGAGGAAACGCGTGCCGGGTGCGCATCGGGGGTATAGTCGGCGCATGCAACTTTCGCGTCGATTTATATGCCCCCGGCCGGTCCCCGGCCGCGAGGGCTCTGAGGCGCGCGCCTAGGTCCTGGCGCCGGGTTTGAGTCGGGGGAAGTCAACCCACCACTCGAAATCCGAAAACAAGGACCTGCAATGCCCTCATATCTCAGTCCCTCCGAGCTCCACGACGCTTTGACCATCCGCGATCTTTCAGATCCGGACGGCGGGCCCCATGCAATGCAGCCGCTGTTGCAGGGCATCCTCGACGCGCTCGGCCGCGAATGGAGAGTGCCACAACGAATCGTCCGCCACAGCCCGCTGGTGAGCGTGGCCGACAATTACGACCACTTGGGGTTCAAGGAATCAGATGTGACGCGGGATCAAAGGTATTCCCGCTATCTCAGCCCGACGGTCATGCTCCGAAGCCACACGTCGGCTTCCATCCCGCCGCTGCTGCGTGCACTGCACGCGGACCAATCCATGGACGAGCTCTGGGCGGTCCCCGGTCTGGTCTACCGGCGTGATTGCATCGACCGCACCCACGTGGGAACTCCCCACCAGGTCGACCTATGGCGCGTCAGCTCACGGGGACAGCTCGACGCCGGCAACCTGCAGGAAATGGTCGGATCGCTGGTGCAGGCGGTGCTTCCAGGAGCACCCTGGCGCGCAGTTCCGGCAGATCACCCCTACACCGAAGAAGGCTTGCAGGTCGATGTCCTCGCGGACGGGGAATGGCTCGAACTCGCCGAGTGCGGGCTCATCGCGCCGCATCTGTTCTCCGGGGCCGGCCTGGATCCCACCAAGTGGTCGGGACTGGCTCTGGGCATGGGATTGGACCGCGCCCTCATGCTCCGCAAGGGCATCCCCGACATCAGGCTGCTTCGGTCCACAGACCAGAAGATCGACCAGCAGATGCTGGACCTGTCCCGGTGGAATCCAGTTTCCCAGATGCCCTCCATCCGCCGGGACATCTCCATCGTCATTCCCGCTGACCTGGATACCGAAGTGCTTGGAGACCGGGTGCGAACAGCGTTGGGCGCAAAGGCCGACGATCTGGAAAGCGTCGAACTCCTGGCCCTGACACCCTGCGCTGACCTCCCCGCAGCGGCGAGGAAACGACTCCGCCTCAGCGATGGGCAGGCCAATGCGCTGATACGCCTGGTGCTGCGTCCCCTCGCCCGGACCATGACAGACCCGGAGGCGAATCGGATCCGAGACGACGTCTACCTGGCCCTGCACGAGGGGCCCGTCAAGGAACTCATCGCAGGATAGTGCCTGCCGTGCCAGTTCACCATCGGGCTGCTGGCACAGCAGGCATGGAGACGCGGCCGGACCATGTCAGTGCCAGGAACCACAAGTGGACGCCATTAGGTATCAACTTTGTATCGGCCTCATATCGTTCCCGTTGCAGTTCCGGCGCCAGGGCCCAAACCCGGCTGCCGCGCCGCGCCCGTGTGCCATGCTGGAATCCGGCTGTCCCGGGATCGCCGGGCCGGTCTCCGGCCGGTGAGGGATGGGGCGGCCGTCGACGGCCGACGACGGCTACAAACGGATCATCACCGCGGAACGCGGGGCGTACGACGAAGGGACAGCGGCATCAGGAAGCGTGGAGTTCAGCAGCCATCGGCGGGGCGCGTCCGCCGCGTCGCGCTGGCGTTGGCGCTGCCTGCCGTGCTCGTCCTGTCCGGCTGCGTGGCGACGCCGCAGAGCGGCATCACGAATTCCAGCAGCCCATCAGAGCTCATTCCCGCCCCGGCGTCGGGCGCCCCCACCACGAGCGCACCGCTGGAGACTGCCCAGACGTCGAACAAGGCTCCGGTGTATTGGATCGGCCGTGGCAATGACAACGCGTTTCTCTACCGCGAGTTCCGCGACGTTCCGGATCAGGACAATCCCGTCACCCGCGCCCTGCGGGTCATGATGTCGCAGAAGCCATTGGACCCGGATTTTTTCACGCCCTGGCAAAATCCGAAGAAGCTGGCGACCTCGATTTCCGGCAAGAACGTCATCACGGTGGATGTCTCCGCTGATGCCTTCAACAGCAACGTGGATGCGGCCATGGCCGAGCGCGCTATCCAGCAGCTCGTCTACACGGCGACAGCTGCCGCGGCCAGCGCCGGACTCATCGATGCCGGACAGCAGGTCCAGGTGGTTGTGCTGGTGGACGGTCACACCGACTACGTCGCCTTCAACCATGTCCGCCTGGGCGAGCCGACCTCCCGCAGCGCCGGGATGGTGGCACCAGTGTGGATCATTGATCCGCAGGAGGGCACGTCCGTGGCCGACGGTTCGGTCAAGATCAGCGGCCGCAGCACCGTCCAGGGCGGGAAGCTCCGCTGGGCGATCCTCAAGGTCGACGGCGACGGCGACAACGCCAAGACCGCGTATCTCAACGGCAGCGCCACCGCCTCCGCCGATGCAGCCCGGCCCGGGCTGTTCACCTTGTCCGTGAACCTCGGCCCGGGCAATTACGAGGTCCGGGTGTCCCAGGTGGACGCATCCGACAGCGCCAAGGAAGTATTCCAGGACACCCGCGGGTTCACGGTCAAGTAGCCGTCACCTCAACAAGGCATCACGTCACCTGCGGCGGCGGCTGCCGCAGGTCACCAGCGGCCGAGGATGTCGCTGGCCAGCACAGTGGCGGCGGGCCCGGCCGTGGACGAACGCAGCACATGGTGCCCCAAAAGGGCCGTAACTGCACCGGCGTCGCAAAGCCGGGTCACCTCCCGCGGGCTGATGCCGCCTTCCGGACCCACGATCAGCAGGACCTCACGGGATCCGGCATCATCTGCCACAACATCGCCGGGCCCAACACTTTCCAGCCAGGCCTCGAGTACCTGCCGCAGCGGGCGCACGGCGTCTTCATGCAGGACGACGGCGAGGTCTGCCGCCGTTACGGCCGCCTGCAGCCCGGCGCCGTCGACGACGGCCCGGACCTCGGGAATCCATGCCCGGCGCGCCTGTTTGGCGGCTGCCGTCACCACCGATTGCCACTTGGCATGCGCCTTCGCGGCCCGCTCAGCCTTCCAGCGCACAATGGACCGCTCGGCCTGCCAGGGAATGACGGCGTCGATGCCCAACTCGGTCGCGGTCTCGGCCGCCAGTTCATCGCGGTCGCCCTTCGCCAGGGCCTGGACCAGGACCAGCCGTGTTCCTGGCCGTGGTTCCTCAGCCAGGTCCACGCATTCGACGCTCAGCTCCCCGGCAGCGACGGCTGTCACGGTGCCGGTCAGGCGCTTGCCTGCGCCGTCCGCGATGTCGACCGCTTCGCCGACGCCGATCCGTTTGACGGTGACGGCGTGGCGGGCCTCGGTTCCCTCGAGGACGAAGGCCGAGCCGGGGACCTGCTGGTCCAGGGTGCCTGGGGCGGTGAAGAAGACCGGGTTACTCACCGCTACAGGTTACCGAGCCGGTCCCGCAGTTTGGCGAAGACGCCGCCGCTGGCCGCAAGCTTTCCTTCCGTGAGGTGCTCGCCACGGTGCTTGGCCAGCTGGCGGAGAAGTTCCTCCTGGACGTGATCGAGCTTGACCGGTGTTTCCACCTGCAGGTGCACCTTCAGATCGCCGCGGCCGTGGCCGCGCAGGTGCGTGACGCCGAGACCGCGAAGGGTGATGATCTCGCCGGACTGGGTGCCGGCCTTGACGTCGATCTCCTGCTGTCCGTCGAAGGTGTCGAGGGATATTTCGGTGCCGAGGGCGGCCGCCGTCATGGGAATGTTGAGGCTCGCGTGCAGGTCATCGCCCTCGCGCACGTAAGTGGCGTCGTTGTTGACCCTGATCTCCACGTACAGGTCCCCGGCGGGGCCGCCGGCAGGGCCGGCCTCGCCCTGGCCGGACAGCTGGATGCGGGTGCCGGTGGCCACGCCGGCCGGGACCTTGACGGTCAGCGAGCGGCGGCTGCGGATCCGGCCCTGGCCGCTGCATTCGTTGCACGGGTCCTTGATGACGGTGCCGAAGCCCTCGCAAGACCCGCAGGGGGCGGACGTCATGACCTGGCCCAGGATGGACCGCACGGCGCGCTGGACCTGACCGCTGCCGCCACAGATGTCGCAGCGGACCGGGTGGGTGCCCTCCCGGCAGCAGGATCCCTCGCAGGTGGGGCAGATGACGGCCGTGTCGACCTCGAGCTTTTTGTTCACGCCGAACACCGCATCGCGGAGGTCGATCCGGACGCTGATCAGCGCGTCCTGGCCGCGGCGGACCCTGGACGCCGGGCCGCCCTGGCCGCCACCGGCGCCGAAGAAGGTCTCGAAGATGTCCTGGAAGGCGAAGCCCTGGCCCGAGTAGCTGCCGCCGCCGAACCCGTTGTCGGTGCCGTTCTCGTTGCCGGTGGTGTCATAGACCCGGCGCTTCTGCGGATCGGAGAGGACCTCGTAGGCGTGCGTGACGGCCTTGAACCTGTCCGAGGCGTCCTCCCCGGGGTTCACGTCCGGGTGCAGGGTCCGGGCCAGTTTCCGGTAGGCCTTCTTGATCTCCTCCCCCGATGCGTCGCGGGAGACTCCAAGAACGTCGTAGTGGCTGCTCAAAGTGTGTATCTCTTCCTTGTTGTACTGCCTGTGGGGTACTGCCTGTGGGGCACTGCCTGTGGGGCAAGAAGTCGTATTCGGTCCCGGGCCTGTCAGGGCCCCAGGATCCTCGAAAGGTAGCGGGCCACCGCTCGGACGGCGGCCATGGTGGTGGGATAGTCCATCCGGGTGGGCCCAAGCACTCCGACCTTGGCCGTGGCGTCCGGCCCGTAGGCGGTGGCCACGACCGAGGCCTCGGCGAGACCGTCGTAGGGGTTTTCCCGGCCGATGCTGACGGTCACGCCGCGCGGGTCTTCGGCCATTTCGCTGAGCAGGCGGAGCATGACCACCTGTTCCTCGAGGGCCTCCAGCACGGGGCCGATGCTGAGCGGGAAGTCCACATTGGAGCGGGCCAGGTTGGCGGTGCCGGCCATGACCATGCGCTCTTCACGGCTGCTCGTGGCCAGGGCCTCAAGACCGCGGGCCAGCGCCTGGGCTGCTCCGCGCCGCGCGGGCGGGCCACCGGCAACGACGGCGGGCAGCAGCTGCGGCATCAGGCTCAGCGGCGTACCGGAGAGGCTGGCCAGAAAACTACTCCGCAATTCCGACAGCGCGTCGTCGGGAATGTCCTGCCCGACGTCGATCACGCGCTGCTCCACCTTGCCCGTGTCAGCGATCAGAACAGCCAGCACTTTCCTGGGCGCCAGCAGCACGAACTCAATGTGCCGCACCCGGGCGCGGCTGAGCAGCGGATACTGCACGACGGCGACCTGGTTGGTCAGGTGCGAGAGGAGCCTCACGGTCCGGTCAAGGATGTCGTCGAGGTCCTCGGATCCTTCCAGCAGCGCCTGGATGGCCCGGCGCTCGGCCTGGGACAACGGCTTCACCGCTGAGATCTGGTCGACGAACAACCGGTAGCCCTTGTCAGTGGGGATCCGGCCTGCACTCGTGTGCGGTGCCGTGATCAGGCCCTCGTCTTCCAGCGCCGCCATGTCATTTCGGATCGTGGCGCTCGAGACGCCGAGATGGTGCCGTTCAACGAGCGCTTTGGAACCAACGGGCTCACGCGAATGGACGTAGTCCTCCACGATGGCGCGCAACACTTCGAGTTTGCGCGGTTCGCTCACGCTCCACCTCCAATCGACCGTCCCGCAGCCGGTGCCACCCCCGCGTCCGGTCCGGGTCCACCAGTGGTGCACGGACGGCCCGCCACAGGACAAGGGTTAGCACTCGACATGCCTAAGTGCTAACCAGTCTAATATGAGTCGCCGCGTTGTTAGCATTGGATTCGCTCCAGGCGTGGCCCGCGGGAACGCGATTCCCGTCACGCCGGCGCCGAGACCGTGGCAGACGCTGCCGTTGCCGCGCCGTCGCGGTCCGGTTCCGGCCCCCGGAGAGTTCCACCGACCGCCGTACATTCCGAGTGCAAAGTAAGCGTGAAGAGATGTCGTACCAGAACTGGGGACCCCAGGACCTGTCCGCCCCCGCCAAGACCCAGCTGCCGGAAGTCCCGGTGGAACGCGGGATGGTCCTCGAGGAGGTCCAGTCCGGCTGGGTGGGCGCCGTAACCCGCGTGGAGAAGTCCGGCGGCATGCACGTGGTGGCGCTGGAGGACCGGCGGGGCAAGTCGCGGTCCTTCCGCCTCGGCTTCGGCTTCCTCTTGGACGGCCAGCCCATCCGCCTGATGCCGCCGGCCCGGAAGAAGACGGCACCGGCCGCCGGTGCCGGCCGCACGGCGTCGGGCTCGGTACGGGTGGCGGGGCAGCGCGCACAGGTGGCCAAGGCCAGCCGCATCTGGGTGGAAGGAAAGCACGACGCCGAGCTGGTGGAGAAGGTCTGGGGCGATGACCTCCGGGTGGAGGGCATCGTCGTCGAGCCCCTGCACGGCATTGACGACCTCGCGGCCGCCGTGGCGGACTTCGGCCCGGGCCCCGGCCGGCGCCTCGGCGTGCTCGTAGACCACTTGGTGGCAGACTCCAAGGAGTCGCGGATCGCCGACGCCGTCATGGCCTCACCGGGCGCCGCAGGCAACGTCCTGATTGTGGGGCACCCCTACGTGGACGTGTGGCAGGCCATCCGGCCCTCGGTCCTGGGGATCGAGCAGTGGCCCGTGATCCCCCGCGGCACGGACTGGAAGACCGGGATCCTGATGGCTTTCGGGTGGCCCCACTCCACGAAGGAGGACATCGGCCTCGGCTGGCAGAAACTCCTGGGGGCTGTCCGCAGCTACGCTGATCTGGAGGCGTCGCTGCTTGGCCGCGTGGAAGAGGTCATTGACTTCCTCACCGTGCCCTAGTCCGCCGCGGCGGCCGCCCCTGATCTCCATTTCCTTGCCCGAGCAAGTATTCTTGAAACGGCGGCCGCGCTTCCAGTGCGGTCCCGGCTATTTCAGGCACAACCCAGGCAGCAACGCATCACCGCAATCCGAAGGGCTACACCGTGGCAGATAACGCACGCGAACACACGGGCAATCAGGCTGGCCATGGCCAGCCCCCGTACCATGGCGTTCCGGCAAACGCGCTGCCGCTGACGGCCAGCGAGGACCGCCAGTGGGCCACGCTCGCGCACTTCGGCGGCATCCTGGGCTGCGTGCCGTCGCTGCTGATCTACCTCATCTTCAAGGACCGCGGCCCGTTCACGGCACAGGAATCCAAGGAAGCCCTCAATTTCACGCTGCCGCCGACACTGGCCGCGGTACTGGCCAATCTGCTGGTCTTCATCCCGGTGGTGGGCAACCTCTTCGCCGTGCTCGCCACGGTGATCTGGATCGCCGTGACGTGCTTCTCGGTGGCGGCAGGCATCCACGTCAACCGCGGCCAGCCGCACCGCTACGAGTTCAACCTGCGCTGGATCAAATAGCCGGCCCGGACCCAAGCACGAGAGCCGGCCGCCGCCCGTCAGGGGCAGCGGCCGGCTCTCTTTTATGCGGCAGGGTATTGTGGCCGCTGGTGCGGGCAGCCAAGTCGTGGAAGCTTTGCCGGCAGACTAGTCCGGCAGGATCCTGCGGACGACGGCGTCGGCCAGCAGCCGGCCCTTAAGGGTGAGAATGAGCCGGCCTTTGAAAGCCGCCGCGGGGTCCACGAGGCCGTCCGCGATCAGCCCCGCGACAGCGTGCCTGCCGGTGTCCCCCAGGCCGCCGAGGCTTGGGATGTCGAGTCCGGAATTGAGCCGGGCCTCGAGCATGACCCGTTCCACGTTGCGGGTTTCAGAGTCCAGCGTTTCGCGTCCGGCGGCGGGTGAGGCGCCGGCGCCGAGGCGGTTGGCGTAGGCGGTGGGGTGCTTGACGTTCCACCAGCGGACGCCGCCCACGTGCGAGTGTGCCCCGGGCCCGATGCCCCACCAGTCGTCCCCGCGCCAGTAAGCGAGGTTGTGCCGGCAGGCCTGTTCGGGGGTGCGGGACCAGTTGCTGACCTCGTACCAGTTGAGCCCGGCGGCGGAAATCAGTTCGTCGGCGAGTTCGTATTTGGCGGCGTGGTCGTCGTCGTCGATTTCCGGCACTTCGCCACGGCGGATCTGCGCGGCAAGCTTGGTGCCGTCTTCAACGATCAGGGCATAGGCGCTGATGTGGTCGGGGGCGTAGGACAGTGCGGTCTCGAGCGAGTAGCGCCAGTCCTCCAACGACTCCCCCGGCGTCCCGTAAATGAGGTCGAGGCTGACCGAGAGCCCGGCATTACGCGCCCACTGCACCACCTCGGGCACCCGGCTGGGCGTGTGGGTGCGGTCCAGGACCTTCAGGACGTGCGGCACGGCCGACTGCATGCCGAACGAAACGCGGGTGAACCCGGCGTCGGCCAGCAGCTGCAGGGATGCGGGCGTGACGGAATCGGGGTTCGCCTCGGTGGTCACCTCGGCGCCGGGCTGCAGTCCCCAGGCGTCGATCGCGGCGCTGAGGATGCGCGCCAGGTCCTCCGCCGGCAGCAGGGTGGGGGTGCCGCCGCCGAAGAAGACCGTGCTGAGCGGGCGGCCCGGCAGGCCGCTGCCCTTCAGGGCCGCGGCGGCGAACTCCACTTCCGCGATCGCGGTGGAGGCGTAGGCGTCCTGGGAGGCCCCGCCGCCCAGCTCCGTGGCGGTGTAGGTGTTGAAATCGCAGTACCCGCAACGGACCGCGCAGAACGGGATGTGCACGTACAGCCCGAATGCGCGCTGATCGGCGCCCACGCCCGCCTGGGCGGGCAGCAGCCCATCCACCGGCGCCGGGTCGCCGAGGGGAAGAACGCTAGGCACGGGCCCGGCCTGCCGATACTGCAGCAACAATCATTACCTGCACCGTTACTTCTTGGCCTTGTCCTTGGACTCGTCCGTTGTCAGCGCGGCGATGAAAGCCTCCTGCGGCACCTCGACGCGGCCCACCATCTTCATGCGCTTCTTGCCTTCCTTCTGCTTTTCCAGCAGCTTGCGCTTTCGGGTGATGTCACCGCCGTAGCACTTGGCAAGGACGTCCTTGCGGATGGCGCGGATGCTTTCGCGGGCGATGATCCTGGAGCCGATGGCGGCCTGGATGGGCACCTCGAACTGCTGGCGCGGGATGAGTTCGCGCAGCTTGCCGGTCATCATCACGCCGTAGGCGTAGGCCTTGTCGCGGTGGGTGATGGCGGAGAACGCATCAACCTGTTCGCCCTGGAGCATGATGTCCACCTTGACCAGGTCGGCCACCTGCTCGCCGTCGGCCTTCCAGTCCAGTGACCCGTAGCCGCGGGTCTTGGACTTGAGGATGTCGAAGAAATCGAAGACGATTTCGGCCAGCGGCAGGCGGTAGCGGATTTCCACCCGGTCCTCGGAGAGGTAGTCCATGCCGCCCATGACGCCGCGCCGGCTCTGGCAAAGCTCCATGATGGCGCCGACAAACTCGTTCGGCGCAAGGATGGTGGCGGACACCATCGGCTCACGGACCTCAGCGATCTTGCCGGTGGGGTATTCGCTGGGGTTGGTGACGTGGACGACCTTCTTGTCCTCCAGCGTGACCTCGTATTCCACGTTGGGCGCGGTGGAAATGAGGTCCAGGTTGTATTCGCGTTCGAGCCGCTCGCGGGTGATTTCCAGGTGCAGCAGGCCCAGGAATCCCACGCGGAAGCCGAAGCCCAGCGCGGCGGACGTTTCGGGCTCGTACACCAGTGCGGCGTCGTTGAGCATCAGCTTCTCCAGCGCATCGCGGAGCACCGGATAATCCGTGCCGTCGAGCGGATATAGGCCGGAGAAGACCATCGGCTTGGCGTCCGCGTAGCCGGGGAGGGACTCGGTGGCGGGCTTGGCCAGGTTGGTGACGGTGTCGCCCACCTTGGACAGGCGGACGTCCTTCACACCGGTGATAAGGTAGCCGACCTCGCCGACGCCAAGGCCCTTGGAGGGGGTGGGTTCCGGGGAGCTCACACCAATCTCAAGGAGCTCGTGCGTGGCACGGGTGGACATCATCTGGATGCGTTCACGCGGGTGCAGCATGCCGTCGACGACGCGGACGTAGGTGACCACACCGCGGTAGGTGTCGTAGACCGAGTCGAAGATCATGGCCCGGGCGGGGGCGTTCGGGTCGCCCACCGGTGCCGGCAGGTCGCGGACGATCTTGTCCAGCAGGACTTCGACGCCCATGCCGGTCTTGCCGGAGACGCGGAGCACGTCGTCGGGGTCGCCGCCGATCAGGTTGGCGAGTTCCGCCGCGTATTTCTCGGGCTGGGCTGCCGGGAGGTCGATCTTGTTCAGGACCGGGATGATGGTGAGGTTGTTTTCCATCGCCAGGTAGAGGTTGGCGAGGGTCTGGGCCTCGATGCCCTGGGCCGCGTCCACCAGCAGGATCGCGCCTTCACAGGCCGCGAGCGAGCGGGAGACCTCGTACGTGAAGTCGACGTGCCCGGGGGTGTCGATCATGTTCAGCGCGTAGCTGGTGCCGTCGAGTTCCCAGGGCATGCGGACGGCCTGGGATTTGATGGTGATGCCGCGTTCGCGCTCAATGTCCATGCGGTCCAGGTACTGGGCCTTCATGTCACGGGACTGGACAACACCGGTGAACTGGAGCATCCGGTCGGCCAGTGTGGATTTGCCGTGGTCAATGTGCGCAATGATGCAGAAGTTCCGGATGATGGCCGGATCTGTTGCGGCGGGCACCGGGGCGGTGCGGGCCATGGGAGACACGCAGGGTCCTTACTCTTGGCATTACGGTTGGCTTTTCCACGGCTCGGTGCGGATGCTCGTAAGCCATCCTGCGACGTGGCGCATTTCTGTCCCTATAGTCTCCCACGTCCGGGCCAGTGGCAGTGCATCCCTGCGTTGCGTTGCGCGCTGCCCTGGGTCCGGTGGACTCTCGGCGGGATTCCACCGCGGATCTGGCCTCGGTTCCGCTGCGGTTGGCCCCCGGATCTGGCCGCGTGCTGCGCCGTGCCTGGGTCCGCCCCTGCCTGGCCGCCAGCCGACTGCGGCCACCCTCTGCCCCACCTATCCCCCGCTCTTTCCCTGCCCCTTTCTCTGCAGGGGTTGCCGGTATGGTTTCCCCATGGCTTGGAACTTACGATCGATCAGCGGCGCGGTCCGCGATGCCCTGCGCTTCCTGGATAAACTTGGCGGCTCCGCACCGGGAACCACCCGTGGGCCGGCGGCAAAATCCGCCCGAAAGCCTGCGGCGAAGCGGCGGCCGGGCCAGGCGCGTCCCGGCACCCCGGCCCGCTCCACAGGGGGCACCCCGGCCGCCGGACTGACCGGGACATATCCCGGCGACTTCCAGGGCCGGGCCGCCGTCCGCTATGCCCCCGCACCCAACGGCCTGCCCGAGCCCGGCGAAATCGTCTGGACCTGGGTGCCCTACGAAGAGGACTACTCCCAGGGCAAGGACCGTCCGGTGCTGCTGGTGGGCACCAGCGGCCGGTATTTGTTGGGCCTGATGCTGACGAGCAAGGACCACGACGGCGACTCCCGCCGGTCGGATGACTACGTGGACATCGGCACGGGACCCTGGGACCGTCAGTGGCGGCCCAGCGAAGCGAAGCTGGACCGGGTTCTGCAGATCAACGCGAAGGACATCCGGCGCGAAGGAGCGATCCTGGACGCAGGCCGCTTCAACCACATCGCGGCCGCGCTGCGGCAGCGGCACGGCTGGAGCTGACCCGGCGGACACCGTGCGCGGCGGCGGTTCGCCACCCACACTCGTGCCTGTACGTTGATCTCTGCTATTATTTACAGCTGTGTGTCCGTGCAGGTCGACGGCCACAGATGGTTGGTCGCCATAGGTATCCCCACGCCGCTCAGTCAATGGCCAATCTGAAAGCCCTCTAGACCATTTTCCGCATTGAAAAAGAGAGTTCACACGTGGCTAATATCAAGTCCCAGAAGAAGCGCATCCTGACCAACGAAAAGGCTCGCCTGCGCAACAACGCAGTCAAGTCTGAGCTGAAGACGGCCATCCGCGCCGTCAACACCGCCGTTGAGTCCACCGACAAGGATGCTGCGGCTGTTGCACTGCTTTCTGCCAGCCGCAAGCTGGACAAGGCCGTCAGCAAGGGTGTTCTCCACAAGAACAACGCTGCAAACCGCAAGTCGGCCATCTCCAAGAAGGTCAACGCGCTCTAAGGTTTCCAGTTCACTTGAACTGATGATTGTGGCCGGCACCCCTGGGGTGCCGGCCACATCCAGTTAAACCGGTTCCGCAAGGGGCCGACTCCGCACCCGTTCTCGTACTACTCCGGTACGCCGCCGGCTGCCCGCTGCCGGGTCCGCGCCAGCAGGGCCGACACGCCGCACCTGGTCCGGCCGGACCCGCAGGGCCAACACGCCGGGCCCTGGGTTCGAACGCGGGTGTCAGGAACTCCTGGCCGAGGTGGCAATCACCGTTACCGCATGTTCCACGGCATAGACAGGATCCCGGGAGAGGCCCTTGACCTGGGCGTCGGCCTCGGCGGTGACCTGGATCGAGCGGACCAGCCCCTCGGGCGTCCAGCGCCGGACTTCCCGCTGGGCCTGTTCGACGAGCCAGGGCTGCATACCCAGTTGCTTGGCGATCTGCGACGACGACCCCTGCGCGCCGGCCACCTTGGCCAGGGAACGCAACTTCGACGCCAGGGCAGCCACGATCGGCACCGGGTCCGCGCCGGTGGCCAGGGCGTGGCGAAGTGTGGACAGGGCCAGCGGGCCGTTGCCGGCCATCGCGGCGTCGGCGACCTTGAAACCCGTTGCCTCGACCCGGCCGCCGTAGTACTTGTCCACCATGGCCGCGTCCACGCCGGTGGTGGCGTCAGCGATCAGCTGGCTGCAGGCGGCGGCGAGTTCCGCGAGCTGCGCGCCAACCGCATTGACCAGGGCGTGCACGGCGTCGGGGTCGATACGCCGGGAGGCCGCCCGGAACTCGGCCGTGACGAAGGCGATCTTCTCGGCGTCTTTCTTGAGCGGCTGGCAGTCGACAACGGGCCAGCCCGCGGCCTTGATGGCGTCCAGCAGCTTCTTGCCGCGGACTCCCCCGCCGTGGCGGAGCACCAGGAAGGCCTCCGGTTCGGGCTGGACCACATACTTCAGGGCATCGGCGAGGAAGGCATCGTTCATCGCCTCGAGCCCGTCGACCTCGATGAGCTTTTGTTCGCCGAACAGTGAAGGGCTGACGTTCATGGCCAGGGACCCGGCCGTGTAGCTGCCGGCATTGAGCCGCGTAATTTCGACGTCGGGCGCCACCGCGCGGACCTGCGCGCGGATACGGTCCATGGCCCGGGCACCTATGTAGTCTTCCGGACCGCCCACCAGGACGACGGCAGCAGGTGTCACATCGCGCCAGGTGGCGGTGTTCGACGCCGAGGTCCTGGGCCGTTGGGTCTGGGCAGCAGCCACTCTCGATTCCTCCCGGAAGTTGGTTTGCGGACTCTAAGCGTCCCACGCCCGGACCGGTGCTCCAAGCCGCGGCTGACGGCCCGCCGGACGGCTGACCGTGCCGCCGCATGCGAGCGTCCGTCGAGGACGGCGACCACCAGTGCGTGTGCCGCGAGGACGCCACGGGCGGCCGCGGCAGGGTGCAGGGCGAGCCACGCCGCCGCCAGCACAGCCGCGGAAAAGATTCCCATGGTGGCTGCACCAAAGACTCCTTCCGGCCACGGCAGGGCGGCGCCCGGGAGTGCCGCGAAGAACCGGGCGACCCCCGCCACCGCACCTGCGAAGGCAGCAGCGGCGGCCATGAGGAGGCCCGCTGCGGCCGGGAGAGCGGGCAGGAGCACCACGGCGGCCGTGCCGAGGAGTGTAACTGGCGCCACGAGCGCTGCGGCGGCCACATTCGCGGGCAGGGGGTAGGCGCCGAACTGCGGCTGCAACAACACGATCGCCGGGGCGCAGAAGAGCTGGGCGGACAGGGGTACGGCGACGCCGGCTGCCGCCCAGCGCGGCACCGAAGGCGGCAGCCAGTCCATGATGCGGCGTCCGGCGACCACGATTCCCAGCGTGGCCAGGACCGAGAGCAGGAATCCGAAGCTGGCAGCCAGGACCGGCTGCGCCAGCAGTAGGCCGATGACGGCAACACAGAGCAGGCTGAGTCCGCGCCCCGCCCGGCCAAGAGCTACGGACGCGAGGCCGATGCTGCCCATGAGTGCGGCCCGCAGCACACTCGGATCCGGTCCCACCATGAGGACGAACAGCGCCAGCCCCGCGAGGCTGGCCGCGGCGGCGGCCGCGCGCGGAAGGCGGAGCGTGCGGGCGGCGAGCAGCAGCGTCCCGAGGATCAGGCTGCAGTTGGCCCCGCTGACGGCGGTCAGGTGCGTCATCCCGACGGTCTTCATGGCGGCTTCCAACTCGGGGTCCAGGGCGCTGGTGTCGCCGGTGACCATGCCGGGCAGCAGCCCGCCCGCGTCGCCCCCGAACCTTGCCGCCGCGGCGGTGAAGGCGCGGCGAAGCTCCCCGGGACCCTGCTGCCAGGGCCCGGGTCCCCGCAGCAGGGTTGGCGCAGACGTCGCTGCCAGAAGTCCGGCCTCCGGCTCCCCTGGCGCGGCGGGACGGAGTTTGCCTGTGGCGCGCAGGAGCTGGCCCGGAACGGCGTCTCCCCAGGTGGCCCCGCCCATGACCACGATCCGTGCGTCCCCGGCGACCCTGTGGCCGCCGAAGGTCATCGCCGTCAGGATCACGGGAACTGCCCAGCGGTCCGGCAGGCCACCGGCACCGGGAATCCTGAGCGGCCGTGGGGCGCCTGCAATTTCCAGTTCCGCGACGACGGCCGCGCGGGCGGCCACAGCTTCTGCGATGGCGCCGTCGTGCCGCCGGGAGGCCTCGACGGCGGCGTGTGAGCCTGCCGCGGAGGACAACAGCAGCGCCGCTGCCACTGTGGCGCGAATGCTGCGCGGAACCGCCTGCCCGGCGCTGCGGCCGCGCCCGTGGCCACCCCGCCCAATCCTGGCGCCCCGCTCCCTCGCCGGGCGGAGCCCAGAACGGCCGAGGATGACGCGACCGGCCAGGAAGAGCATGCCTCCGGCCGCCGCCAGCGCCGTGCAGAGACCGGCCAGCCCTGCAGGGGACAGCCAGTTTCCGGCAACGGCGGTCCCCCAGACAAGAAGTGCCGGGAGCACCAGACGAAGGTCCGTCCGTCGTGTCCGTTCGATCGGGCGCCGACGCGCGGCGGTGTCTCGCGCGGGTTTACCGGATCCGCGGATCCGGCCGGAGACCACCGGATCCTCGTGCTCCGCACGCGCCGGGGAATCGACGGCCGCATCGACGTAGCGCTGCCAGCGACTCTGCGGGACCGCCACAGAACCCAGCGGGCCGGTCCGGTCCACGCCACGCCGTGCAGTGCCAGGCTGTGCAGTGTCAGGCTTTTCCATCTCAGGATTTGCCACGTCAGATACCCACCAACGGGAGCAGGGCCTCAAGCAACTTCGGACCGATCCCGTCGACGGCGTCGAGCTCCTGCACTGTCTTGAACCGCCCGTGCTGCTGGCGCCAATCCACGATCCGCTGCGCCAGCACCGGCCCGACGCGCGGGAGGGTCCCGAGTTCCTCGAGGCCGGCGGTGTTGAGGTTGACCTTCCCGCCCCCGCCGACTGCCCCCGTGCCGCCCGGACCGGAACCGGGCGCAGGTGAGCCGTCCGTGGGCGTATCGGCCTCACCGGGTTCGCCGCGGATGGGCACCAGGACCTTCTGCCCATCCTCAAGCACGGCGGCCAGGTTGAGCCGGTCCGGATCCCCGAGAACCGTGGGCCCGCCCGCCGCTGCAATCGCCTCATGCAGCCGACTTCCCGCCGGCAGTTGAACCACCCCCGGGCTGGCCACGGCACCGGCAACATGGACCTCGATCCTTTCGGGCGCCGCGGTGGCCTCGTCTCCCGGCGGCGCGGTTGACCCGTCATCCGCCGGATCGGGTGCTTCCTCGGCGGCGGGGGCGGAGTCGCTGAGAGCCACCACCTGCGCGCCGCCGGTTCCGGCCTGCCACCAGAAGCAGCCGCCCAGCACCACGGCAAGGACGCCCAGCAGGGCAGCGGCCTTAACCCCTGTCCTGGCCCGAAATCGCATAGCCAGCGTCGGCCTTCTTCCCCGGCGGTACCCGCGGGTTTCATCAGCATGGTGTGAAGGGTCGCCACCGACGCATCGTCCAGCAGCGAGGACGCCATCAGCCCGGACCGGGACAGGGCTGCCGGGCGCCGGAACTTGCAACTCCAGCAGCCCCGCTGAGTCGCCCGGTTCCCGGCCCGGAGCCGGGGATTCGCCCGGCTCCGCAGTATCTTCCGCACCCCGGGCAGCCCAGCGCGTCGCTGCCAGGCGATCACGGGCAACCCTGACGCCTGTGGCGGATTCAGTTTCCGGGTTGCGGCGTGGCATGGAACGACTCTAGGCAGCCCTCACCCCCGCTGATACCGGGGACCGGGCGTATGTGGATATACCTGAGTAATACGCGTAGATCCGCGGCATCAGGCAAGTATTCCCTACGCTGGTGCCCGCCCGGACCCGGTGGTAACGTCTGCATCCAATCGAGAAGACTTTGCCGGCTGGGGGCAACCCTGATCGCCTGGAGGTAAATTTCAGGCGTCGAAAGCTGGTGTGCAATGAAGTGGTTGTTTGGGCCCGCGGCGGTGCTGGCGCTTGGCGGCACCATGCTGCCAGCCCCGCCGGTCGTGGCAGACACAACGCAAGCCACCTCAACCCAGGTGGTCAATTTTTCTCTGGAAAGCAGTTTCTGCCCCCAGTACGGTCTGTACGGCATAGCGCATGTTTCGGTCGACGGCACGGCCGGAATGACTGCCGACCAGAATTTCATCTGGACCACCCAAACAGCCGCCACCTCGATCCATGCAGTTCCGCCGCAGGGCGCCGTCGCCAATGTCACGATTGTCTACCACTGCAACGTACAGGTGCTCTGGTGGCTGGAGCCCGGAAGTGCCCGCCGGGTGCAGGCCGCCCTGTGGGTCAACGGCTCAGGCCAGCAGCCCAGCTACACTATCGGGCCGAATCAGCCAGACCCCGGGCCAACCCCGCCGCCAACGACTCCGCCTCCCACAGCCCCGCCGGCCTCCCTAACGCCAACGACTCCACCAACGTCAGTGTCGGTACCCGCGCCCACGACGCCAACCGTCATACCGACCACCGAGCCAACGTCCGCGCCAGTCACCGTGCCGACGGTCCCGGAAACACCCGCCGCACCAACGTCCGAGCCGGCCGCCCCACCGACGGTCCCGGAAACGCCCGCCCCGCCAACGTCCGAGCCGGCCGCCCCACCGACGGTCCCGGAAACGCCCGCCCCGCCAACGTCCGAGCCGGCCGCCCCACCGACGGTCCCGGAAACGCCCGCCCCGCCAACGTCCGAGCCGGCCGCCCCACCAACCACCGCCCCACCAACCACAGTGTCAGCGACAACGCCAGAGACAGCGCCAACGGAACCAGCCACACCCGCGCGTACAGCATCGCCCACGCCCGGACGGACATCGCCCGTGCCTACCCCCTGAAACGCAGCTACAGTCGGGGGGTTCACTTCTGATAGGTGATGTATGCCTCGTACTGCACGCGCCATTTATCCGCAGCCTTGGGATCCGGGACCGTGGTGGTGAGGAATTGAACGCTGGTCACTTGGCCTTTGAGGTATTTCAGCCACTTGGTCACCTCTTCGGCAACGTCGCGATCGAACTGGACTACGTGGTGCACCTGCATTGCCATGGCGGCCTCCGGATTCGCTGGTTCGCTGGGTTCGGTGGAGTGACTTTACCGCCGCCGCCCGTTCACGGCCAGAGTCCGGCGTCCGAGCGGATGGACCCGCCGCGCTAGTCGCCGGTTTCCGTCGCTTCGGCCGCCGCCCTGCCAGGGTGCGCTTCCCCGCTGTCCGGGCTGGCGATGTCCCCGGCGAAGGAATCGGGCTTCGCTGCCGCAGGGGTGCTGCCCTCCCCCACGATCACGGCGAGCACACCGAGCCCGGCGTGTGCCGCCAGGACTGCCGGGAGAGCGCTGATCTGGGCCGGCGGACATGCCGGTAATGCCACGGCCAGGCGCCGGGCAAGGTCTTCGGCCTCGGCCTGGTTGCCAAAGTGGTGCACAGCCAGCCGCGCCTGCCCGGCAGGGCGGCCGGAGGCGTCCGCGGCCACGATTTCTTCCAGGCGTGCGATGGCCTTCGCCGCTGACCGGACCTTTTCCAGCGGGATGATCCGGCCGTCTTCCACCGCCAGGATGGGTTTGATGGAGAACATGGTCCCCCAGAGCGAGGCCGCCGCCCCGATCCGGCCGCCCCGGCGCAACTGTTCCAGGGTCGGGACATAGAAGTACACTTTGGTGCGGTCCAGCCGGTCCTGCGCGAAGGCCAAGACGTCGGCCGCGCTCCTGCCGTCGGCGGCCGCGACCACCGCGCCCTGCACGCCCATCCCCTGGGCCATTCCGACCGTCCGGGAGTCGAGGACCTCTACCGGTATGCCGACCCGTTGGGCTGCCAGGCGGGCGGCGTCGGCTGTCCCGGACAGCCCCGCGGAGATGTGAATGGAGACCACGGACTGGAAGCCACGCTCGCTGGCCTCCCGGTAGGCGTGTTCAAACTGCCCCGGTGACGGACGCGAGGTCTTGACGGGCTTGCCGCTGGCCAGGGCCACGGCGATGGTCTCCGCAATGTCGTCCTCACCCTCGCCGTAGATTTCGGCGCCGACCATCACGGGCATCGGGACCACGGTGAGCCGGCCGTCAGCAGCGAAAGCCCGGACCCAGTCCGCGGGCAGCGCGGCGGCAGAGTCCGTGACCACCGCAACCTGCACGACGGCGGCGGGAGCCGCTTCGGGGATGCTGTCCCGGGAACCCTGCCGCAGGCGAACAAGCCGCTCGCGCAGCCATGGCCAGCCTGACGGCTCGCGGTGTGGCACGAAGGACCTCCTGCTGTGGGGACGCGTGGACTTACTTCTCCGGCGGGGGCACTTGTGCCCGTCCCATTGTCTGCGCTGGTTGTCTGCACCGGCCGCCGGTATCGGCCGGCGGCCAGTGCAGGCTAGTACGCCGGGCTAGGCCGGGACGATGTTGACCAGTTTAGGCGCCCGCACGATCACCGTGCGGAGGGCACGGCCGTCGAGGGCGCGCTGGACGTTTTCCGAGGCCAGCGCGAGTTCGCGCAGATCCTCCTCAGAGATATCCGGGGAAACCTCCAGGCGGTCCCGCACCTTGCCCTGCACCTGGACGACGGCGGTGACCGTGTCCTCCACGAGCAAGGCGTCGTCGTGCGTGGGCCAGCCCGCGTTGGCGACCGAGGCCGGGTGCCCCAGGGCGTTCCACAGGTCCTCGGCGGTATAGGGCGCAAACAGGCCGAGGATGACGGCTACGGCTTCCACGGCTTCGCGGACCGCAGGATCCGCGCCGCCGGCCCCGCTGTCGATGGCCTTGCGGGTTGCGTTGACCAGTTCCATCAGCTTTGCCACAACCACGTTGAACTTGTTGTGGTCCAGCAGGGCCTGCGCATCGGCGATCGTGCGGTGCGTAACCGTGCGAAGGGCCCGGTCACCGGTAGCGAAGTCGACGCCGGGTGCGCTTGTGACATCCTGGCCGAGGCGCCAGGCACGTGCCAGGAACTTCGCAGAGCCCGACGGCGATACGTCCGCCCAATCGACGTCGTCTTCCGGCGGGGAGGCGAAGATCATGGTCAGGCGTACGGCGTCCACGCCGAACTTGTCCAGCTGTTCGCTGAGGTCGACGCCGTTGCCCAAGGACTTGCTCATGGCCTTGCCGCCGTTGAGCACCTGGCCCTGGTTCAGCAGCGCACTGAACGGTTCGTCCGCGTCGATCATGCCCAGGTCGTGGATGACCTTGGTGAAGAACCGCGCATAGAGCAGGTGCAGGATCGCGTGCTCCACGCCTCCCACGTACTGGCCAACCGGCATCCAGTCGTTGATCTTCTCCGGATCGAAGGGGCCTTCGGTGTACTGCGGGGAGACAAAGCGCAGGAAGTACCAGGAGGAATCCACGAACGTGTCCATGGTGTCGGTGTCCCGCTTGGCCGGGCCGTGGCAGTTGGGGCACTCGATGTTGACCCAGCTTTCGACCGCGGCCAGCGGGGACGTGCCCTTCGGGGACAGGTCTTCGCCGCGCAGGTCCGCCGGCAGGGTCACAGGCAGCTGATCGTCCGGGACCGGGACCTCGCCGCAAGCCGGGCAGTGGATGATGGGGATCGGGGTGCCCCAGAACCGCTGCCGGCTGAGCAGCCAGTCACGCAGGCGGAAGTTCACGAACTTCTCGCCTGTGCCCAGCTCACGCAGGATCTCGATGGCGGCCGGGATGGCCTCGGCCTTCGGCAGCCCGTCCAGGCCGCCGGAGTTGATCAGGGTACCCTCGCCGGTGGTGGCGACGCCCGTGGCCGCGGGGTCTTCCTCGCCGGTGTCCAGTACCGCCCGGACGGGCAGGTCAAAGGTTTTGGCGAAGTCGAGGTCGCGCTGGTCATGGGCCGGGACGGCCATGATGGCGCCTGTGCCATAGTCGGCCAGGACATAGTCGGCGGCCCAGACGGGCAGCTTTTCGCCGTTGAGCGGGTTGGTCGCGTAGCGCCCGGTGAAGACGCCGGTCTTTTCGCGCTCGGTGGACTGGCGCTCGATTTCGGAGAGCGCCTTGACCTGTTCCCGGTAGGCGTCCAGGGCGGCAGCGTGCTCGTCGGTGACCAGTTCGACGGCGAGCGGCGCGTCGGCGGCGACGACGAAGAACGTGGCGCCGTAGAGGGTGTCCGGGCGCGTCGTGAAGACGGTGACGTCCTTGGCGGCCTTGCYGCCGTCGGCCTCGATCACGAAGTTGACGTGGGCGCCCTCGGAACGGCCGATCCAGTTCTTCTGCATCGCGAGGACGCGTTCGGGCCAGTGCCCGCGCAGTTCGTCCATGTCATCGAGCAGGCGGTCGGCGTAGTCGGTGATCTTGAAGTACCACTGGTTCAGGGACTTCTTGGTCACGGGAGTGCCACACCGCTCGCAGGCGCCGTTGACCACCTGTTCGTTGGCCAGCACGGTCTGGTCCTTGGGGCACCAGTTGACCGGCGAATTCTTGCGGTAGGCCAATCCACGCTCGTAGAACCGCGTGAACAGCCACTGGGTCCAGCGGTAGTACTCCGGGTCCGAGGTGTGCAGCCGGCGGGACCAGTCCGCGGAGATTGCGTAGCGCTTGAACGACGCCGCCTGGGTGTCGATGTTGGCGTACGTCCACTCACTGGGGTGCGCGTTGCGTTTGATCGCCGCGTTTTCCGCGGGCAGGCCGAAGGAGTCCCAGCCGATCGGGTGCAGCACATCGTAGCCCTGCTGGCGCAGGTAGCGCGCCACAACGTCGCCCATCGCGAACGCCTCGGCGTGGCCCATGTGAAGGTCACCGGACGGATACGGGAACATGTCCAGCACGTAGCGGCGTTCCTTTGAGCCGTCGTCGAGGGGCGTGAAGACCTTCAGGTCCTCCCAGACCTGCGGCCATTTGGCTTCCATTGCCGCGAAGCTGTAGGCACCTTCCTCAGGCCCCTCCGCCGCGGCTGCTGGCGATCCGGTCTGTGTTTCCGGCTGAACGCTCACTGCTGGCCTCTTCTGTTCTGTGCGGCCTGTTACCCAGGCCTGTCTACCTTCAGGCCTGCCTGCCGCCAGGCCTGTTCACCATCAAGTCTGCACTGTCACGGCCGGCTGCCCGGTCCTGACTCCATACTGTCCGTACGTGGTACTCCTGCTGTAACTTCGTGCGTTGCGGACCGGAATTTACCCCGGACACACAAAAGCCCCTCGACATGGAGGGGCCGCCGCTCGGCAATCCGGGGACTCTTCGGAAACGAGGTCTCGCCGGGATGCCGAGCGGCTAGCTAAGCAGGAGCACGGCGCGCATAGGACCACTTTAGCCCCTCGGGCTGGTTCGTGCTGAACCGACGGGCCGGTTGCGGCCCGGTAGTCGCAGTCGACTCGCGCTCCGGCGGCCTGTGCGGGCTGCTATGTCCGCAATTGTTACAAACGACATACCTATGGAATAGCGGTACTTACTGCCAATTGCCCGACGTATCGGGCAAGTAACTACGACAGAAATTCGGGTAGCTCTGCGCGGAAAACAAGTAGAAAAACAACGAACACCCGGGTGGCCGGCCACGGGCGCCCGGGCCCTTCCGCGAAGTTTCTTCGGAGAGCGCATTGTGAGCCTCCAAGCTGGGAGAAACCCGTGAAAAACCGTGAAGCAGGCCTAAAATTTTGATCTTGCCAAACGATTCAAATGGGAACACTATTCGATAAAGATCAGCAAGAAATGGGATCTCTCGGGGGGATTCGCAAATGGTCTCGGGTTGAGGAGCCTGTCATGTATCAATTGCGCAATTCTTCCGTGCATTTGCCGAAATCCCCCGCCGGCCGCACCTGCGACGCCGGCTCCCTGGAACAGGGCTAGCCATGTTCGGCTGGATCACCCGTTTCAGTATGCAGTTCCGCATCCTGGTTCTCRCCATGGCGGCCGGACTCATTGCCTTCGGGGTAGTGAACGTCCCCCACGTCGCCATCGACAGCATGCCCGAGTTCGCCCCGGCCCACGTCGAGATCCAGACCGAGGCCCTGGGCCTCTCAGCTGCCGAAGTTGAACAGCTCATCACTGCCCCGATGGAAGCCGACCTCCTTAACGGGGTGGCGTGGCTCGATGAAATCCGGTCCAAATCAGTTCCCGGCCTGTCCTCGATCGAGCTCGTGTTCGAGCCGGGCACCGACCTTCTGCGCGCGCGCCAGCTCGTGGCCGAACGCATGACCCAGGCCCACGCGCTGCCGAACGTCTCGGCGCCGCCGCTGATCATGCAGCCGTTGTCGTCCACCAGCCGCGTCCTTATGGTCCGGATGAGCTCCAAAGAGCTTTCCGGGATCGAAATGTCGGTCCTGGCCCGGTGGAAGATCAAGCCGCGGCTGATCGGCATTCCCGGGGTCGCCAACGTTTCCATTTGGGGACAGCGCGAACAGCAGCTCCAAGTAGAGGTGACCCCCACGCAGCTGCGTGACAAGGGCATCACGCTCGAACAGGTCATCAAGACCACCGGCAACGCAGTCTGGGTGTCGCCGCTGAGCTTCCTTGAGGCGTCCACCCCCGGCACGGGCGGGTTCGTGGAGTCGCCGAGCCAACGCCTGGGCATCCAGCACGTGCTGCCCATCCGAACACCGGAGGACCTGGCCAAGGTCAGTGTCGAAGACGCCGGATCTCCCATGCTCCTGGGTGACATTGCCCAGGTGAAGGAGGACCACCAGCCGCTGATCGGCGATGCCGTCGTCGGCCAGGATGCGGGCCTCCTGCTGGTCGTGGAGAAGTTCCCCGGAGCCAGCACGCTGCAGGTCACCGAGGACCTCGAGGCTGCGCTGAACGACATGCAGCCCGGGCTTTCCGGAATCCAGATGGATACGTCCGTCTTCCGGCCCGCCTCCTTCCTGCAGGATGCCGTGGACGGACTCGGCCTGGCGCTGCTCGTGAGCCTCCTGATCGCCGTGCTGCTCTTCTGGGCCCTGTTCCGCTCCTGGCGGGTGGCCGTGATCGCCCTCGTGGCGATCAGCACCACCGTCATGGCGGCGGGAGTGGTGCTCTACTTGCTCGACTCCACACTGAATATCTCGATCCTCGCCGGCATCTTGCTGGGCGTCTCTGTGATTGTCGGAGACATCGTGGAGGATGTGCAGGCGCAGCGGCGCCGGCCGTTGCGGACCACCGGGACCGAGACAGATGCCACCATCAGGTTCCGCATGGTCCAGCTTGTCCGCAGCGTCCGCACACCGCTGTTCCACGGGTCGCTCATCATGGCCCTCGCGCTCGTACCGACGCTGTTCGTCACGGGAGTCGGCGGTGCGTTCTTCCAGCCCCTCTTCTGGTCCCTGGCGTTGGCGCTTGCCGTGTCAATGCTGGTGGGTTTGTCCGTGACACCGGTCCTGGCATATCTCCTGCTTCCCGGTGAGAAAGCCCGGCGGGCGGACTCGGCCGGTGTTGTCCGGGCCAGGTCCACGTACGACAGGGCACTCGAGGGGGCACGTTCCCGCCGTGCCCTCGGCATTGTCGCTGTCGCCGTCGTTGGACTGCTGGGGCTCGCCGCGGCATCGCAGCTGGTCGGGAACCGGGCGGTCGTGCCGACGATTCCGGACCGGACACTCCTGGTGCAGTGGGACTCGATGGCAGGCACGTCCAACGACGAGGTGCGTCGGGTGGCGTCCAAGGCGTCCGACGAACTGCGGACCCTGCCTGGTGTCTCGGGAGTTGGCGGCCACATCGGCCGCGCCATTTCCTCCGACCAGGTTGTCGGGAACAGTTCCGCGGAACTCTGGGTGTCCATCACACCGGATGCCGACTTCAGCGAAACGGAGCAGGCGGTCCGTGACGTCGTCCAGGGCTACCCCGGCATCGCCCACAACGTGGTGAACTACTCCCAGCAGCAGATCGGCCAGGAGCGCAGCAGCATGGATCCCGGATTCGCTGTCCGCGTCTACGGAACAGACTTGCCCGTCTTGCGAGAGAAGGCAGAAGAGGTCCGCAAGGCCATCGAAAAGGTCGACGGCGTGAAGAACCCGACGATCAACGCCAGCGCCATGACGCCCATCGTCGAAGTCGAGGTCAACCTCGAGGCGGCGCAGAAAGTCGGCATCAAACCCGGCGACGCACGCCGCGCCGCCGCCGCCCTGATGCAAGGCATCGTCGTCGGCAACCTCTTCGAACAGCAGAAGGTCTTTGAAGTGGTAGTGCGCGGCGCGGTGGACGTCCGGGATGACCTGACCAGCATCCGTGAGCTCCTGCTGGACACGCCAAGCGGCGGCCAGGTCCAGCTGGGCCAAATCGCCGACATCCGGCTCGTTCCCAATGAAGTCGTGATTCTGCACGATGACACCTCACGCCGGATCGATGTGGTGGCCGAGGTCAGCGGACGTCCGCTCGCGGATATCCAGCGCGACATCAACGCGGCGATCGAGCAGATCCAGTTCCCGCTGGAATACCACGCCGAAATCCCCACGAAGTACAGTGAACAGCTCGCCGGGGACGCCATGGTTCTGTGGATCGGCGCGGCTGCCCTTCTGGGAATCCTGCTCCTTCTCCAGACAGCGGTGCGGAGCTGGAAGCTGGCGCTTGCCATCTTCCTGTCCCTGCCGGCCGCGCTGGCCGGGGCCGCCGTGGCAGCGTGGATCGCGGGAGGCGCCATCACTGTGCTGGCACTCACGGCCTTTGCCGCGGTGCTGGCCGTTGCAGCCCGCAACGCGGCGCTGCTCTCCGCCCGGACGGATGAGCTGTGGCGGGCCACCCCGCACGAGTCCCCTGACAAGGTCATCATGATGGCGGCCCGGGACCGGGTCTCGCCCATTCTGAAGGCAGCCCTGATCACGGTGGCGATCCTGATCCCGCCGGGACTCTTCGGCGGCGCCGTCGGCGGGTCCTTCCTGGGCCCGATGGCCCTGATCATCGTCTGCGGACTCATCACGACAACTCTCATCGGGATCTTCGTACTCCCCCTGCTCGCTCTCTGGTTCGGGCCGGGTTCCGCCCCGGAAGAGTGGGCCGAAGTGTACGAGGCCGAAGTTCCCGTCCAGCCCGTTACGCAGGAAAAGGTGGAAGCAAAATGACCAGCCAACAGCCCTCGCGGCGCCTGCCCCTGGCGGCCGCTTTATGCGCAGCACTTCTGTTCGCGTTGCCCGCATGTGCCCAGACGACGGCGGCGGCCCCCGCCGCCGTCTCGGCCAACGAACCCGCCAAGGTGGAGAAGAATGCCGCAACAGGCATCGCGAAACTGACGTTGACGGAGAAGGGAATCGAACGCCTCGACCTGAAGACCGACACCGTCAAGGCCGGAAAGGGCAAGGACGTCGTCGTGCCCTACTCAGCCCTGCTCTACGACGCCAGCGGAAAAACCTGGGTGTACACCAACCCGGCCCCGCGGGTCTACCAGCGGCAGTCGGTCACGGTAGCCAAGGTGGAGGACGGAGTGGTCACGGCCTCGGCCGGCCCCGCGGTCGGCACCGCAATCGTAACCGTCGGCGCGGCTGAACTCTTCGGCGCTGAATTCGATACGGCGCACTGACATGCGCCGGATTGTCGCTGCAAGCCTGAGGTTCCGGTCGATCATCATTGCGATGGCGGCCGCCCTCATGATCGTGGGCGGCGCGCAACTCAGCAGCGCTTCGGTGGATGTTTTCCCGGAGTTCGCACCGCCCCGCGTCGAGGTTCAGACGGCATGTCTGGGTCTCACTGCCTCCGAAGTCGAGGAACTCGTAACGGTTCCGATGGAGCAGGCCTTCAACGGCATAGACGGCCTGGACCAGATGCGGTCGAAGTCTGTGTCGCAGCTGTCCGCCATCGTGATGGAGTTCAAACCCGGGACCGATCTGCTCACCGCCCGGCAGCTGGTGTCGGAGCGGATGGCAACGGTCATACCGACTCTGCCGACCTGGGCCGCGCCGCCAATAATGCTCCAGCCGCTGTCCTCCACCAGCCGTGTCATGAAGATCGGGCTCTCCTCCGAGACCCGCTCCCTGATCGAAATGTCCATGGTTTCCTACTGGAACATCCGGGCACACCTGCTGCGGGTGCCTGGCGTGGCGAACGTTGCGATCTGGGGCGAACGGCTTCAGATGCTCCAGGTCCAGGTTGATCCCACCAAGCTGGCAGCCAACAACGTGACGCTGGAAAACGTCATGAACTCCACGTCCGACGCCTTGGACGCCGGCCTGCTCAAGTACTCCCCCGGTGCCTTGATCGGCACCGGAGGTGCGCTGGAAACACCCAGCCAGAGCATGTCCATCAGGCACGTACAACCCATCACGTCTCCGGCGGACCTTGCCCAGGTGCCACTGGAGGAACGTGAGGGACTGCCTCCCCTGAAGCTCGCCGACGTGGCAACCGTCGTGGAGGACCACCAGCAACTGATCGGTGACGCGGTCATCAATGGCGGCCCCGGACTGATGCTGATCGTCGAAAAGCTGCCCTGGGGCAACACCCTCGAAGTCACCCGCGGGGTCGAGGAAGCGCTCAAGGAACTGCAGCCCGGCCTGACCGGAATCGCAGTCGACACCACCCTGTTCCGGCCCGCCTCGTTCATCGAGGAGTCGCTCGGCAACCTGAGCCTCGCGCTGCTGCTGGGCTGCTTCCTGGTGGTCCTGGTGCTGAGCGTCTTCCTGTTCCAATGGCGGACAGCCCTGGTGAGCGTGACGGCGATCCCGTTGTCGCTGATGGCAGCGGCCCTGGTGCTGTATTGGACCGGAGGCACGATTAATACGATGGTGCTTGCGGGGCTGGTGATTGCCGTCGGGGTCGTGGTGGACGATGCCATCATCGACGTCGAGAACATCGTCAGGCGGCTCCGGCACCACCGCGCCAGCGGCGGGACCGAAAGCACCGCCCGCGTGGTCGTCAACGCCTCCCTGGAAGTCCGCGGCCCCATCGTCTACGCCACCCTGATTATCGTTGCCGCCACGGTACCGATCTTCTTCCTGGACGGCCTGACGGGCGCCTTCTTCCGGCCCCTGGCGACCGCCTACACCCTGGCGGTTTTGGCGTCCATGCTGGTGGCCCTCACGGTCACGCCGGCCATGGCGTACATCTTCCTGCGCAATGCCAAGCTGGAAGACCGCGATCCGCCGGTGGTCCGGGTCCTCAAGCGCTGGTACGGCGCCGCCCTGCGTCCCATTGTGAAACGCCCGCTCCCGGGCTACCTCGCGGTGGGGGCACTCGGCGTCGTCGGAATCATAGCGGCCCCGCTCCTGGGCCAGTCACTGTTGCCCTCGTTCAAGGAACGTGACTTCCTCATGCACTGGGTCACGCAACCCGGCACCTCCAACGCCGAGGAAGTGCGCGTCAGCCAACTGGCCTGCCAGGAGCTGATGACCATTCCAGGCGTCAACAACTGCGGGTCCCACATCGGTCAGGCCTTCGCCGCCGATGAGGTGGTGGGAGTCAACTTTGGCGAGAACTGGATCAGCGTTGACCCCTCGGTCGACTACGACAAGACCCTGGCCTCCATCCAGCAGGTCGTGGACGGGTATCCCGGCATCCACCGGGACGTCCAGACCTACCTCAAGGAACGTGTCCGCGAGGTGCTCACCGGTACGGGCTACTCGATCGTGGTCCGCGTGTACGGCGACGACCTGGACACGCTGAAGAAGCAGGCGGACACGGTCAAGACTGCCCTGGCCGGCATCGAGGGTGCCATCGGAGCCAAAGTCGCACTCCAGGTCAACGTTCCGCAGGTGGACGTCGAGGTGAACCTGGACGCCGCCAACCGCTACGGCCTGAAGCCCGGTGACGTCCGCCGTGCCGCAGCCACCCTGGTATCCGGCGAAGAGGTCGGCGACGTCTACCGGGACGGCAAGGCCTATGACGTCCAGGTCTGGAGTCCTCCGGCGATCCGGACCAGCGTCACAAGCATCGAGAACCTCCCGCTGGACACTCCCAGCGGGCAGAAGATCCGGGTGGCCGATGTCGCCAAGATCACGGTAAAGCCCACTCCCAACGTCATTGAGCGTTCGGAAGGGTCCCGCCGCCTCGATGTCAGCGCCAACGTCAAGGAAGGCGATCTGGCCAAAGTCGTCGAGAAGCTCGAATCCGATCTCAAGTCCGTGGAGTTCCCCACCGGATACAGCGCCGAGATCCTGGGCGAATACGCGGAGCGGCAGGCCGCCTCGCAGCGGCTTCTCCTCTTCGCGATGGGCGCCCTGGTTGTGGTGTTCCTCCTGCTCCAGGCGGCATTCCGGAGCTGGCGGCTTGCCGTTCTGGGCATCCTGACGCTGCCGGTGGCACTGGTGGGCGGGGTGATCGCCGCGCACATGAGCGGCGGAATCCTGTCCCTCGGGTCGCTGGTCGGGTTCCTGACAGTGATGGGCATCGCCGCCCGCAACGGCATCCTGCTCATCAACCACTGCCAGCACCTGGAACAGTTCGAAGGCGTGCCGTTCGGCCGGGACCTGGTCCTGCGGGGCGCAGCCGAACGCCTGTCACCAATCCTGATGACCACGCTCGCCACCGCACTCGCCCTGGTCCCGCTGGTGGTGATGGGCAACCGCCCCGGCCATGAGATCGAGCACCCCATGGCCGTGGTGATCCTGGGCGGGCTGGTGACATCGACACTGGTCAACCTGTTCATCGTTCCATCGCTCTACCTGCGGTTCGCCAAGAAGGGGCCGGCACGTCATGACCGTCAGCCCCGCGAGCCGGAACCTGTATCAGCCGTATAGCAACAACTACCAACAATGAGAGGCCAGTCAGATGACTCCACTATCTAAGAGATTTACCGCTTACGGCTCCGCGGTCTTGCTGGTGGTGGCGTCGCTGACGGCGGCGACGGCGGCCGCGGCGACGGCAGCCACCGCGCCGGCGGCCGCCCGTTCGCAGGAACTGTGCGGCCCCGGCTCGGCAATCAAATTCAACCGCAGCGCCTTCCCGTCCAGGCCGGAGATTGACAACAAGTGGTTCCCCCTCGAACCCGGCATGCAGTACACCACCACCGGCAAAGTAGTCTCCCCGGACGGGACAACCACCCGCAAGGTTGTCAGCACGGTCACGGGGCTGACCAAGGTGATCGACGGGGTGAAGACCATCGCGATATGGGACCGGGACTACTCCGACGGTGAGCTCGCGGAATCGGAACTTGCCTTCTTYGCCGAGACACGGAAGGGCGACGTGTGGCTCTTCGGCGAATATCCGGAGGAGTACGAGAACGGGAAGCTTGTGGGTGCGCCAAGTACGTTCATCAGCGGCATCGACAAGGCCCAGGCGGGCATCGCCATGCAGAGCCACCCGCGCCTGAAGACCCCCGCCTACCCCCAGGCCTACGCACCCAGCGTGGACTTCCTGGACTGCGGTGATGTGTTCGCGAAGGACCAACGCGTCTGCGTCGCCACTGGTTGCTACAGCGATGTGCTGGTCATCGATGAGTTCAACCCGCTGGACCCGCCAAGCGCCGGCCACCAGCGAAAGTTCTATTCCAAGCACACGGGTCTGATCAAGGTCACGGCCGTGGGCGGAGAGGACCAGGAGTTCCTGAATCTCGTCAAGATCAAGAAGCTCAGCCGCTCCGAGCTGAAGAGCGTCAACGAGCAGGCACTGCAGATCGACCGCCGGGGCTACACGGTCAGCAAGGACGTCTACGCGAAGACGCCGCGCGCTGAGGTGGCACGTGGCTACGATGGCCACCACTACCACTAACGGCCCTGCCGCTCCCGGGCAATAGACAAAGGAGCCCCGGCCGGGATCTTCCCGGCCGGGGCTCCTTGTGCGCGCCTACTTCACGTCGTCGTCAACCCAGTCCATCGACTTGGTGACGGCCTTCTTCCAGAGACGCATCTGGCGTTCCCGCTCGGCCTGGTCCATTTGCGGCTCCCACCGCTTGTCCTCGGCCCAGTTGGCCGAGCACTCGCCCAGGTCCTTCCAGAATCCGACCGCCAGGCCGGCCGCGTAGGCTGCGCCCAACGCCGTCGTCTCGACCACCTTCGGACGGATGACCGGCACGCCGAGGATGTCCGCCTGGAACTGCATCAGGGCGTCGTTGGCGACCATGCCGCCGTCGACCTTCAGCTCCGTCAGCGGTACGCCGGAGTCGGCGTTGACGGCGTCCAGCACCTCACGGGTCTGGAAGGCGGTGGCCTCCAGCGCCGCGCGGGCGATATGGGCCTTGGTAACATAGCGGGTCAGGCCCACAATGGCGCCGCGGGCGTCCGAGCGCCAGTACGGTGCGAAGAGGCCGGAGAATGCCGGCACAATGTACACACCGCCGTTGTCCTCCACCGAGGCCGCGAGGGTCTCGACCTCCGGGGCGCTGCTGATCATGCCGAGGTTGTCCCGCAGCCACTGGATCAAGGAACCGGTGACGGCAATGGAGCCCTCCAGCGCGTAGTGCGGCGCCGCGTCGCCGAGCTTGTAGCCGACGGTGGTCAGCAGCCCGTTCTTGGAATGGATAATTTCCTCGGCCGTGTTGAAGATCAGGAAGCAGCCCGTGCCGTAGGTGTTCTTGGCTTCCCCGGCATCGAACGCCGCCTGCCCGAACGTGGCCGCCTGCTGGTCGCCCAGGATCCCGGCCACAGGAACCTCGCGAAGCAGCTGGGAGGTGTGCACCGTGCCATAGACCTCGGAGGAGGACTTGATGGCCGGCATCATGGAGGCCGGGACGCCGAACGCGTCCAGAATCTCCTGGTCCCACGACAGCGTCTCAAGATCCATGAACATGGTCCGTGAGGCGTTGGTCACGTCGGTGACGTGCACTCCGCCGTCGGTCCCGCCGGTCAGGTTCCAGAGCACCCAGCAGTCGGTGTTGCCGAAGACGAGGTCGCCGGCCTCCGCCTTGGCCCGGGCGCCCTCGACGTTGTCCAGGATCCACTTGATCTTGGTGCCCGAGAAGTAGGTCGCCAGCGGCAGGCCCACCTTCTGCTTGAAGCGTTCTACCCCGCCGTCCTTCGCGAGTTCGTCCACGATCGGCTGGGTGCGGGTGTCCTGCCACACGATGGCGTTGTAGATCGCCTCGCCGGTGGTCTTGTCCCACACCACCGCTGTTTCGCGCTGGTTGGTGATGCCGACGGCGGCGATGTCGTGCCGGGTCAGGTTCGCCTTGGACAGGGCCGAGCCGATCACCTCGCGGGTGTTGTTCCAGATTTCAGCGGGGTTGTGCTCCACCCAGCCGGGCTGGGGGAAGATCTGCTCGTGCTCCATCTGGCCGGAGGAGACGATGCTGCCGCTGTGGTCGAACACGATGGCTCGGGTGCTCGTGGTCCCCTGGTCGATTGCAACTACGTACTGGTTCATAGTGACGTCCTTGTCTGTTTGGCGTGGCAGTTGTACTGACGGTTGAACGGGCAGTTAGTGAGGGATGACGGGGATGATGATCGGCACGACTGCTGCCACGAGGCCGCCGAGGCCGCCGCCAATGAGCGGACCGACCACTGGGATCCAGGAGTAGCTCCAGTCGCTGGAGCCCTTGCCCTTGATGGGGAGCAAGGCGTGCGCGATGCGGGGGCCCAGGTCACGGGCGGGGTTGATGGCGTAGCCGGTGGGGCCGCCGAGCGAAACACCGATACCGACGACCAGCAGGGCCACCGACAGCGGGCCGAGCCCGGAAGGCGTCCCGCCGAAGGTCAGGATAACGAACACGAGGACAAAGGTGCCGATGATCTCGGTGATCAGGTTCCACTGGTTGGAGCGGATCGCCGGGCCCGTGGAGAAGACGGCCAGCTGACTGGCGGGCTCCTGCTCGAGATCAAAGTGCTGCTTGTGGGCCAGCCACATCACGACGGCGCCGAGGAAGGCACCGGTCAGTTCACCGCCGAAGTACGTCAGGGTCGAGGCGAAGTCAACCGGAACACCGGGGGCGTACAACTTCTTGCCGTTGACCAGCAGGCCAAAAGTCACGGCCGGGTTCAGGTGCGCACCTGAGATGGAAGCAACATAGACACCGGAGAAGACGGCAAGGCCCCACCCCCAGGTGACCATGAGGAACCCGCCGTTATTGCCCTTGGTGCCTTTGAGCGCAACGTTGGCCACAACGCCGCAACCCAGCAGGGTCAGCATGGCGGTTCCGAATAATTCGGATAGGAAAACTATTCCAAGAGACATCTTTGACTCCTCTATTTTCTGTTGTCGGCCTCCGCGAGTTTGGAAGCCGTTGGGCCGGCAGCATGTTCGTGCTGCCGGCCGGCCACTGCGCCGGCCGCCAGGGCGGACCGCGCAGTGCTTGCACCCGGGCTTCCCTGCCCGGGCACGCAAGCAATATCAGGCGACCAGGCTGTGGACCCGGACACCGTGGAACCGCTGTAGCACCTCCTGTGCGTGGCTGATCTCTGAGGCCCGGCGTGCCGCGTCCCAGCCGAGCGGTCCGGAAAGGATGTCCGCGACTTCGTTGAGCAGTTCCCCTGTCACCAGGCCGCGAAAAGCCAGGGACGTGCGGCGGATGAGGACGTCCACGAGGTGCCCGATCTGCTCATGGGCGGCCATGAACTCCAGTTCCCGGGTGCTCAGCTCGCGGGTGGAATGCAGCAGCCGGTCCGGCTCGCCGGCCCCGTCCAGGAAGCGGATGACTTCTTCGGCGCGGGTCCCGTAACGGGTCAGCAGCCCGGTGACGCGGGCGGCGTCGCGGCCGGCCGACATGTGGGCCTTGATCCAGCGCTGGACGCCGTCCTCGCTGTCCGGGAAGCCGGCGCCGCCGCCGATGGCGAGCTTCGCCGTCGAAACCTTCCGTTGCATACCGAGTTCGGCCAGGACGTCGTTGCTCAGGTGCTCGGCGAGGGCCCGGAACGTGGTCCACTTGCCGCCGACGAGGCTGAGGACGGCGCCGCCCGCCGCCGCACGGCGTTCGATCCGGTAGTCCCTGCTGACGAAGCCGGGCTGGGTCGCGTCGTGCTTCGGAAGCGGGCGAACACCGGAGAACGAGTAGACAATCTGGTCGCGGCCCACCGGGATGTCCGGAAACACGTGGCCGATCAGGTCAAAGAAGTAGTCGATTTCCGCCTCGGTGCACACGGCGTCCTGGGCCATGTCGGCGTCGACGTCGGTGGTGCCGACCAGGACGCGGTCACCCATCGGGTAGATCAGTACGATCCGGCCGTCGGTGTGCTCGAAGAAGATTTCGCGGCCGTTGCACGCCGCGAGCAGCTCCGGATGGTCCAGCACGATGTGCGAACCCTTGGTTCCGCCCATGAACGACGACGCCGCCCCCATGGCCTCGTTGGTCAGGTCGACCCAGGCGCCGGTGGTGTTCACGACAACGTCGGCAGTGAAGTCGAACACCTCACCGGTCAGTTCATCGCGCAGCTGGACAGTGGTTCCGGGGGTTCCGGGGGTTCCGGAGCCGCCCAGCGAGACCAGATAGACGTAGTTGCTGGCGCGGGCGTGGCTGTCCGCGCCGCCGGCCTTCTCGCCGTCCTGGAGCACGTCGAGGGTGAGGCGCTCGGGGTTGTGGACGGAGGCGTCGAAGTATGTGGCCGCGTACTTGATCCCGGGGTGCAGGCGGGGCAGCTCGGCGAGGGCGCGTTTGCGTCCGCGGAACTGGTGGCGCGGAACCGTGCCGCCGTCGCGGGAGAAGAAGTCGTACATGCTCAGGCCGAGCTTGATCAGGAACGCCCCGCGTTCGGTGTGCTTGCCCTGCTTGTGGGTCAGGAAGCGCATGGGGGCGGCCAGGACCCCGGAGAAGGTGCTGAAGATCGGGATCGTGGTCTGCAGCGGCTTGACGTAGTGCGGCGCGATCCGCAGAAGCCTGTTGCGCTCGGTCACCGACTCCTGGACCAGGCGGAACTCGCCGTTTTCGAGGTACCGGATACCGCCGTGGATCATGTGGGAAGAGGCGCCGCTGGCACCCTGGCAGTAATCGCCGCGCTCAACGAGCGCCACATCCACGCCCTGCAGCGCCAGGTCACGGAACGTTCCGACCCCGTTGATTCCGCCTCCGATGATCAGAACCTGCGCGTGCCGCCGCGTCCGCAGCTTCTGCACCGAGGCGCGATCGTTCGCCGGTGTGCCGACTGAGTCCTTCTGTCCCAAAATTGCTCCCTTGGGTTTGATTCTGTGCGGCACGCCCGTGGCGCGGCGCCGTTCAACACTATTCTTTGGACTAATGGAAAATGGAGTCAAGCACTATGCACAAACGTGCAGATGGGAAATGTCATGATGCAATCACGCCAGTCCGACGCCCTCCGCGCGGCCCAGCTGTATTACCTGCAGGACCTGACCATGGACGCCATCGCCCGCGAGCTCCGGACGTCCCGGTCCACGGTTTCCCGGCTGTTGTCCGCGGCGCGCGATTCGGGTCTCGTGCAGATCCAGATCCGCAGCCCGCTGGACACCGGGCCCGAACTCGAGGGCATGATCCGCGCCGAATACAAGGTGGATGTCCATGTCGTTCCGGTGGTGGACACCCTCAATGAGGCGGAAACACTGGACCGTGTGGCCATGCAGGCCGCCCGGACGATCGGACCGCTGGTGGACTCCAACGCCATCATCGGCGTCGCATGGGGCTCCACCTTGAGCGCCGTGAGCCGGCACCTGACGCGCAAGATCACCCACGACAGCGTGATCGTCCAGCTCAACGGCGCCGGGAACATGCAGACCACCGGCATCACCTATGCCTCGGACATCATGAGGCGGTTCGGGAGCGCCTACGGAGCACGGGTGGAACAGTTTCCCGTGCCGGCCTTCTTCGACCACGCCGCGACCAAAAGGGCAATGTGGAATGAGCGGAGTGTTCAGCGGATCCTGGAGCTGCAGGCCCGGATGAGCATCGCGATCTTTGGTGTCGGATCGGTCGACGCCGACTACCCCAGCCACGTCTACGCCGGCGGCTACCTCGATGAAGACGACCTGAACGTCCTGGCGAACTCCGATGTGGTGGGCGATGTTGCCACGGTGTTTTTCCGCGCCGACGGGTCCTCGGACGGCATCACGCTCAACGCGCGCTCCACCGGCCCGGACCTGGCCCAGCTCCGCCAGGTCCGGCGCCGCATCTGCGTGGTGTCCGGTGCTTCCAAAATCAACGGGCTCAGGGGCGCGCTGGCGGCAGGACTGGCCACCGACCTGATCCTGGACGAGGCCAGCGCCCGCAGGCTCGTCCGGTTCGACGGACTGGGCTGAGCGGTTGCGGGCACCGTGACCGGCGCGGCCGGCGGCAACGGCGGTCCGGCACTCGCCAGCGCCAGTGGGTAAAGTCTTTGTCATGAGACTCTCCCCCCGGCTGACCCTGAACAACGGCGTATTGATCGACCGGCTGGGGTTCGGGCTGTACAAGGTCCCCCCGGCCGACGCCGCCAGCCTGGTGACCATGGCGGTCGAGACCGGCTACCGGCACTTCGACACGGCCGCCATGTACGGCAACGAGACGGGCGTCGGCAAGGGAATCGGTGCCCTGTCCGGATTTGAGGGCACCGGCGGCGGGCCTGGGGAAACCGCGCCCTACGTTTCCCGCGAGGACCTCTTCATCACCACTAAGGTCTGGAATGACGACCACGGCTACGACGCCACCATGCGTGCGTTCGACACCTCGATCTCCAACCTCGGCCTGGAATACATCGACCTCTACCTGATCCATTGGCCGTGCGCGCGCCGTGGCCTGTTCCCGGAAACGTACCGGGCCCTGGAGACGCTGTACCGCGAGGGCAAGGTCCGCGCAATCGGCGTCTCCAACTTCCAGCCGCAGCACCTGGACCGGCTCCTGGAAACGGCGGAGGTGGTGCCCGCCGTGAACCAGATCGAACTTCATCCCTGGCTGCAGCAGGATGAACTGCGGGAAAAGCACGAGCTGCTGGGTATCCGCACCGAGGCGTGGAGTCCTTTGGGCCGCGGCCAGGTCCTGAAGGACCCCGTGATCCTGGCCCTGGCGGCCGAACACGACCGCACGCCGGCACAGATCATCCTGCGCTGGCACCTGCAGCTGGGCAATATCGCCATCCCCAAGGCCAGCTCGTCCGGGCGGATCCGTGAAAACTTCGAGGTCTTCGACTTTGAGCTCTCCCCGCTGGATATGACGGAGGTCGGCGGCCTCGAACGCGGCTTCCGGACCGGCTCCCACCCCGACAACGTCGCATAGGATTCGAACCAATGGAACAAGTGGATACCGGGTCCTCACGCACGCCCCTCTTCAGCGGCGGACTCGACGCCCGCACCCGGGCCGCGTCCGTTGAAGTTGACGGTGCCCGGATCGCGTACTGGGTCTACGAACCCGCCGAGGTCACCCCCGAAACGCGCACCATCCTGGTGGTGCACGGGTTCCGCGGCGACCACCACGGCCTGCTCCGGGTAGCCGACCAGCTGACGGACATGCGCCTGATCATGCCGGACCTGCCGGGCTTCGGCAGCTCGGCCGCCTTCGCGGGAACCGGGCACAGCGTTGCCGGCTACAGCCAGTTCCTGGGTGGTTTCATGGCTGCTCTGGGACTGGGCGCGGACACGGTCCTGCTGGGGCATTCGTTCGGTTCGATCATCGCCAGCCATTTCGTGGCGGCCAACTCCGGTGCCGTGGCCGAGCTGATCCTTGTCAATCCCATCGCGGCGCCCGCCCTCGAAGGGCCCAAGGGCCTGATGACGAAGCTCGCGGTGCTCTACTACGAGGCCGCCGCGCGCCTTCCCCAGCGGCTCGGGCTGGCCCTGCTGCGCAGCCAGACGATCGTGCGGGTGATGAGCGTGACCATGGCCAAGACCGGGGACAAGGACATCCGCCGGTTCGTGCACGCCCAGCACAGCGCCTATTTTTCCTCCTTCGCGGACCGGGACAGCCTGCTCCAGGCCTTCAAGGCCTCGGTGGGCAGCAACGTCACCGAGGTGGCCGGCGACCTGACGCTGCCGGTGCTGCTGATCGCGGGCGAGAAGGACGAGATCGCCATGCTGGCGGACCAGCACAAACTCGCGGCGCGGCTCCCGGACGGGAGGCTGGAGGTCATTCCCGGCGTCGGGCACCTGATCCACTACGAAACCCCCGAGCCCGCTGCCCGCTACATCAGACGCTTCCTAAAGGACCACGCCGCGTGAAAATTCTCATTGATGCCCGCTTCACCCGACTGGACCACCACGACGGAATCAGCCGCTACGGCGCCAGCCTGATCGCGGCGGCCGCCAGGATCGCCGACGTCTCGATGCTGATCAGCGACACCCGCCAGCTCGCGCTCCTGCCCGATGTTCCATACACCCTGATCAACAGCCCGCTGTCCCCGGCCGAACTCTTCGTGGCGGCCAAGGTCAACAAGCTGGGCGCCGACGTGGTGGTATGCCCCATGCAGACCATGGGCAGCTGGGGCCGGAAGTACGCCCTGGTGCTGACCCTGCACGACCTCATCTACTACGAGCACCCCACCCCTCCCGGATTCCTGCCGGCCCCCGTCAGGGTCCTGTGGCGCCTGTACCACAAAGCGTTCTGGCCCCAGCGGCTCCTGCTGAACCGGGCGGACATCGTGGCGACGATCAGCTCCACCACGGCGGCCCTGATGGCGAAGTACCGGCTCACCCGGCGTCCTGTCAGGATTGTCGGCAACGCCCCCCAGCACGGCCACACCCCGCGCGATCCCGGGGCGGGGGCCGACAAGACGCTGCTCTACATGGGTTCCTTCATGCCCTATAAGAACGTGGAGACCATGGTCCGCGGCATGGCGGAGCTCCCGGACATGACCCTGCATCTGCTCAGCCGCATCACGCCCGAGCGGCGGGCCGAGCTCGAGGCCCTGGCTCCGGAGGGCGCAAGCATCGTCTTCCACAACGGGGTGACCGACGCCGAGTATGAGGCCCTCCTGGCACGCACCACCGCCTTGGTCAGCCTGTCCCGGGCCGAGGGCTACGGACTGCCGCTCGTCGAGGCCATGTCCCACAGCACGCCGGTGATTGCCAGCGACATCCCGATCTTCCGGGAGGTCGGTGACGATGCCGTCAGCTACGTGCATCCGGACTCCCCGGCGGAGTTTGCCGAGGCGGTGCGCACGCTCGAGGACCCCGCCCTGTGGAAGGCCCGGTCCCGCCGTTCAGTGGAGCGGGCCGCAGACTTCAGCTGGGATGAGTCGGCGCGGCGGCTCGTGGCCGTCGCCGAAGAGGCCGTCGCGCTCCGGAACCGGCCCCGCGACCGGAGATAGCCGGAACGGCTGTAAGTGGCCGGCGCGGAGATCCGCTCCGCGCCGCACCCAAAGCGAGGCCGGGATGACGCCGGCGCCACGGTCCCGACCACCCATTTGCCGCGGAGGGCCGCAATACGGAGCCTCATTCCGGCCATCTGCGGCGAATGGCCGCCGGCCTGCGGGCCTGTTGCGGCATGCGCGCCCTTTGAATAGAGGGACCGCCGTGCCGGTGGGGCCATGTGATCCGCGGGGACGCAATGGAGGGTCCTAGAGGACGTCGACGCCGTCCAGGCGCAGTTGCACCGGGTCGTCGCTGCGCTTGGCTGCGGCCGCCGCCTTGACGGCCCGCATGACGGCCGTGGCAGCCGCGGCCTGGGCGTAGGGGATGAACAGCAGGGTCCGGACCTCCTGGCCGGAGTCCCGGGGCACAGCATTCCGGGGCACAGCATCCCGGGGCACAGTATCCCGCGTCGCAGCATCCTGCGGCGGCGTGCGGCCTGCCCCCGCGGCCGCCGGCAGAATGACCGGCGCGGGCCCGGCCGTCCGGAGGACGGTTCCCTGCGCCGCCAGCCGCTGCTGGATGGCATCCGTGAAATGGCCGACGGCGGTCCTGCCGCCGGTGACGGAAGCGACCCGCACGGCGGGCGGCAGCTGCAGCTCCTGCCGCAGTGCCAGTTCCCGGCTGGCGTACCCGGCGGGATCCCAGCGCAGCAGGGCGCCAACCCCGGCGGCGTCGTCGGCCGTGATGACCACCAGGCCGCCCTCCGAAGCGGGCCGCACCAGGGCCGCGGCGTTGAACCAGCGGCGGACCGCGTCCTCCCCCGCCCTCAGGTTTTCCCGGCGCAGCAGCGAATCGCCGTCGAGCAGCAGGGCCGCGGCGTACCCGCCGAAGGCCACGGGTTCGGCGCCGACGGTGGCCACCACCAGGGCCGCGGTCTCCGCAACGGTGGCCTTGATCTGGTCCCCGGAGGAGGTGATGACCGGTTTTCCCGGAAACGCCCGGCCCAGCTCCTCCGCGGTGCGGAGGGCTCCCGTGGCGCCGCGCCTTAGCCTGGCGCCGTTGCACGTGCCGCAGCGCCAGGCCGGGGCCGGGGCCGAGCACCAGCGGCATTGCGGCACGGCGCTGCTCCCGCCCGGACCGGCGATCGCCAGCGGGCCGCTGCAGGCGGTGCAGCGGGCCGGTTCCCGGCAGGTGTCGCACACCAGCGAGGGGGCGTAGCCGGCGCGGGCCACCTGGACCAGGACCGGACCCCGTTCCAGGCCTTCCTTGGCGGCCCGCCAGGCCGCGCCGGGGAGCCGGGCGATCCGGGCGAGCGGGTCATGCTCGAGTTCGTAGCTGTCGGCCGTGTTCAGGACCCGCGGGACTGTCCGCCGCGCGACGGCCCGGTCCGCTTCCACGGCCTGGGCCCAGCCGGAGGCGACCAGCCGCTCCGTTTCGGTGCTGCGCGAATGGGCCGCGAGCAGGCACGCGGCCCCCTCCTGGGCCGCCCGGAGCAGGAGGACTTCGCGGGTGTGCGCGTACGGGGAGCGCTGTTCGATGTGGAGGTCGTCGCCGTCGTCCCAGCAGATGACGAGCCCGAGGTTCGGCACCGGCGCGTAGGCCGCGGACCGCGTGCCCACGGCGACCCCGGCGGCGCCGCTGAGCACGCGCAGGAAGCTGCGGTAGCGCGGCGTCTGGCCGTCGTCCGCGGTGAGCCGGGCGACGTCGCCGGCGGGAAGCAGTTCCAGCAAGGCAGATTCCACGCGGTCAAGGTCCCGGTAGTCGGGCACCACGACGACGGCGCCGCGGCCGGAGATCCGCACTGCGGCCACGGCTTCGGCGATCATCCGCGGCCAGCCGGCGGGCCCGTACCCCTGCAGGGCGGTCAGGACGGCCCGGGGCGACTCCCCCGCGGCGAGGTGGCCGAGGAATGCCGCACCGTTGCGGTACCGGGTCCAGATGCTGCCGGCGGCCGGCGACGGAAGCGACACGTCGGTCGCCAGACCGAACGTCTCAGTGCCGAACAGCGCGGGATCGAGCCGGCCGTCCGGGGCGAATTCCTTTTCCAGCTTGGCCATGCGCGGCGGCACGGCCACGCGCAGGACATCGCTGACCGTTCCGGCGTAGCGCGAGGCGATCCGGCCGGCGAGCTCGGCCACTGCGGGGGTCAGGACCGGGACGGCGGAGAGCACCTTGTGCAGCGGCACCAGGGGGTGGCCGGCGTCGGATCCGGCGGTGCGCTCCAGCAGGTATCCGGCCAGTTCCTGCCCGTTGAATTTGACCTTGACCCGGACTCCGGGCATGGCGTCGGCGTCGAGGGCGGCGGGGACGCTGTAGTCGAAAGGCCTGTCCAGGTGGGGCAGCGAGGACTCGATGAGCACCCGCGCCACTGGCAGGTGGGCCGCAAGGGCCGGCCCGGACGCTTCCGCGGCGGAGGCTGGAAAACCCTGGAGCAGGGACAGCTGCTGGGGTTCACCGGGCGCGCCGCCGGCAGGAATGGGACTCACGGCTCGCACCTCCCCTGAGGATCGTTCGACACATGCACTGTTTCCGAAATGCGCTGTCTTCCGAAATGCACTGTATTCCCAAATGCACTGTAGCCAGGCCACCGGAGGGCGGCCTGGCTACAGCACATCACGCAGGACTGACAAACTCACTGTCAAAACACACCGTCGCGGCGGCTTTGGACGGTTTGGCCGGGCCTTAGGCGTTGAAGAACGCTTTCAGCTCGTCCACCCGGTCCAGGCGTTCCCAGGTGAAGTCCGGGTCTTCGCGGCCGAAGTGTCCGTGGGCGGCGGTCTTGGCGTAGATCGGGCGCTTGAGGTCGAGGGCGTCGATGATGGCCCGCGGGCGCAGGTCGAAGATCTCGGCGATCGCGGCGCTGATGCGGGCCGGGTCCACGGTTTCGGTTCCGAATGTCTCAACGTAGGTTCCCACCGGGCGGGCCTGGCCGATCGCGTAGGCGATCTGGATTTCGGCGCGCTTGGCGAGGCCGGCGGCCACCACGTTCTTGGCGACCCAGCGCATGGCGTAGGCGGCCGAACGGTCCACCTTCGACGGGTCCTTGCCGGAGAACGCGCCGCCGCCGTGGCGGGCCATGCCGCCGTAGGTGTCGACGATGATCTTGCGGCCGGTGAGGCCGGCGTCGCCTACCGGGCCGCCAATCACAAAGGCGCCTGCGGGGTTGAGGATGTTGCGGGTCCGTGAGGTGTCCAGGTTGGACAGTGCCATGACCGGCCCCACCACGTGCTCGGCGAGGTCGGCCCGGAGCTGGTCCAGGCTGGTGCCTTCGGCGTGCTGGCTGGAGATGACGACAGTTTCGACTGAGACCGGGCGGTCGCCGTCGTAGCCCACGGTGACCTGGGTCTTGCCGTCCGGGCGCAGGTAGGCGAGTTCGCCGTTCTTGCGGACCTCGGTCAGGCGCTCGGAGAGCCGGTGCGCGAGCCAGATCGGCACGGGCATGTAGGACGGCGTTTCGTCGCTGGCGTAGCCGAACATGAGTCCCTGGTCGCCGGCTCCCTGGAGGTCGTAGTCGTCCTCCTGGCGGCCCTCACGCGCTTCGAGGGAGTTGAACACGCCGCCGGCGATGTCGTTGGACTGCTGGCCGATGGATACCGAGACGCCGCACCGGGCGCCGTCGAAGCCGTTGGCCGAAGAATCGTACCCGATGCCCAGGATGGTCTCCCGGACAATCTGCGGAATCTCGACATAGGCATCGGTGGTGACCTCGCCCGCGACGTGGACCAGCCCGGTGGTGGCCAGCGTCTCCACGGCTACCCGGGACTCGGGGTCTTTGTCGAGCAGTGCGTCGAGGATCGCATCGCTGATCTGGTCACAGATCTTGTCGGGGTGGCCCTCCGTCACCGACTCGGACGTGAAGAGCCGGAGCGCGGCGGGCGTGGACCCGTGGAAGGCGGGGATGTGCAGCGGTAAAGTCACTCAACTACCTTACTGGTTGGATAACGGACGTCCGGCGGCGTGTGTCCCCGTGCTAAGGAGATGTTGGTTACGCCGGGCTACGCCGGCGGTACAGCCCGGCTCAGCTCGGCGCTGATCCGGTCGATCACGGCAGCCGCGACGTCGGATTTGGAACCCGACGCCTCTTGGGGTTCGGAGCCGTCACGGGAAAGGATGACTACTGTGTTCGTGTCCTCGCCAAAGACCAAGTCCCGGCCCACCTGGTTGACGACCAGCAGGTCGCAGGCTTTCCGGTGCAGCTTGGCCCGGGCATAGTCCAGGACATCGCCGCCGGCATCGCCCGTCTCGGCGGCGAAGCCGACGATCAGCTGATTCCGGGACGCGGCGTCGCGGACCTCGACGAGTTCGCGCAGGATGTCGGGGTTGCGCACCAGGTTGATCACGGGATCGGCGACGTCGTCGCGCTTCTTGATCTTGGTCCCGGCGACGTCCGCCGGCCGGAAGTCCGCGACCGCGGCGGCCATGATGACGACGTCGGAGTCGGCGGCCGCGTGCAGCGCCGCCTCCCGCAGTTCCAGGGCCGTTTCGACCTGGACGATTTCGACGCCGGCGGGCGCCGGGACTTCCATGTGGGCGGCCAGCAGGCGGACGCGGGCTCCGGCCTCGCGGGCCGCGGCGGCCAAGGCCACGCCCTGCTTGCCGGAGGAGCGGTTGCCGAGGAACCGCACGGGGTCCAGCGGTTCCCGGGTGCCGCCGGCACTGATGGTCACCGTCAGTCCGGCCAACGGCGTAACCGCCGGCTGCACCGTTGCAGGCGCGGCGGCCAGGGCAGTGGCCACGTCCGGGTCAACGGCCGGCATCGCCGCGGAAGTTGCGGAAGCGTTGGCGGCGGCCGCTTCGGCGCCGGCGAGGGCCATGGCGGCGGTGAAGATCGCCTCCGGCTCGGGCAGGCGGCCGGGACCGGAGTCGGCGCCGGTCAGCCGCCCGCTCGCGGGTTCCAGCACGGTGACGCCGCGGCTGCGCAACGTTTCGACGTTGGCCTGGGTCGCGGGGTGTTGCCACATTTCGGTGTGCATGGCCGGGGCCATGAGCACCGGGCAGTCGCCGGCCATCAGCAGGGTGTTGGTGAGGAGGTCATCGGCCTGGCCGGTGGCCGCGCGGGCCAGGAGATCGGCCGTGGCCGGGGCCACGACGATCAGTTCGGCCTCGTGGCCGAGCCGGACATGGTTGACCGTGTGGACGGCGTCGAACACGCTGTTGCTCACCGGGTGCCCGGACAGGGCCTCCCACGTCGCGACGCCGACGAAGCGGGTGGCCGCCTCGGTGGGGATGACCGTGACGTCATGCCCGGCTTCAGTAAAAAGCCGGAGGAGCGATGCCACCTTGTAGGCGGCAATCCCTCCCCCGACTCCGAGGACTATGCGCACGTGATCTCCGTCAGCAGGCAGTCTGTTTACTTGGCTCTTCCCGCGGGGGGAATTACTCTGCGGTTTCGATCGGCGTGGAGACGAGCTTGCCTTCGTTGATCTCGCGCAGGGCGATCGACAGGGACTTCTCGTTCAGCTTGGTGTCGACCAGCGGGCCAACGTACTCAAACAGGCCCTCATGCAGCTGGGCGTAGTACGCGTTGATCTGGCGTGCGCGCTTGGCACCAAAAATCACCAGTCCGTACTTCGAGTCGGCGGCCTTCAGCAGCTCGTCGATCGGCGGGTTGATGATGCCTTCAAGGTTCGTGGACACGAATTCTCCAAATTCTAACGGGCCGGTACGTCCCGGCGCCTAGCGCGGGTTCGGGGTCAGCCCCATGAGTGAAACAAGCTCGTCCGCTGCCCGACGAACGTCATCATTGATGACGGTGTGGTCGAACTCCGGTTCAGCGGCAAGTTCTAGTTTAGCGGTTTCCAGCCTCTGCTGCTGTTCTTCGGCGCTTTCCGTGCCGCGGCCGACCAGCCGGCGGACCATTTCGTCCCAGCTCGGGGGCGCCAGGAACACAAACTGGGCATCCGGGACGGCCTGCTTGACCTGCCGGGCGCCCTGCAGATCGATCTCCAGCAGCACCGAGCGGCCCTCGGCAATGGCGGCGTCAACCGTGCTGCGCAGCGTGCCGTAGCGGTTCCGGCCGTGGACGACGGCCCACTCGAGCAATTCGCCGTTTTCGACCAGGGAATCGAATTCCTCGGCCGATTTGAAGAAGTAGTGGATCCCGTCCTGCTCCCCCGGCCGCGGCGGGCGCGTGGTGGCCGACACGGAGAGCCAGACTCCGGGGTAGTTGTCCCGGATGTAGGTGGACACGGTGCCTTTGCCAACAGCCGTCGGGCCGGCGAGGACTGTCAGTCCCGGTTTCTTGCTCACATATTCCTTTGGGCGGTGGTGGGCAGCTCGGCGGACCGGGCTACTTGTCGTCAATAAAATCTACCAGCGCCCGGCGCTGGTGGATTCCCAGGCCGCGGACCCGTCGGGATTGTGCGATGCCGAGCTGGTCCATGATGGCCGCCGCCCGGACCCGGCCGATCCCGGGCAGGGCCTCGAGCAGCTCCACGATTCTCATGCGGGCAATGGCGTCGTCGGATTCGGCGGCACTGATGACATTGGCGATGGTCAGCTCGCCCGTCTTGAGCCGCTCCTTTGCCTCGGCCCTGGTGGCCCTTGCGGCAGCGGCCTTGCGAAGGGCGTCGGAACGCTCCTGAGGAGTGAGTGGTCTCAAACTCACGGAAGGCCTCCCTGCATGGCGGGACGGGGCACTCATGCCCTTGCCCCGAACCTACCGTCAGGCGGCGGCAGAAATCAATGGAAATCTGCGCGCCGGCCAGTTCGGGAACGGGAAAAGCACAATTCCGAACGGGACGGCCCCCGGCCCGGGTCCGGCAGCTCCGGTCCCGGGCCGGCGAGGCGGCTGCCGCTAAGCCGCGAGGAGTTCGTCGAGGGTGCGCCGCGCGGCATCCCGGAGGGACTGCAGCTGCGGTCCGGCGCCGAGAATCTCCCGGCTCGAGGTCCCCAGGACCTGGGGATAGGCCGCACCGAACGTGCGGCGCAGGTCCGCGGCCGTGGCGCCCTGAGCGCCCAGCCCCGGGGCCAGGATCGGCCCGCGGACCGCCGCCAGATCGATATCCAGTGCGGAAAGGGCCGAGCCCACCGTGGCACCGACCACCAGGCCCACGGAACCGAGCGAACCGTCATAGCGCTGGTTCTCCACCGCGGCCGCTTCCGTGATCCGCCGCGCGACGGAATCGCCCCCGCCGACGTGCTGGACCGAGGCGCCCTCCGGGTTCGAAGTCAGCGCGAGGACGAACACCCCGCGGCCGGTCCCGGCCGCCAGGTCCAGGGCGGGCCGGAGCGACTCAAAGCCCAGGTACGGGCTCAACGTCACCGAATCCGCGGCCAGGGCCGAGCCGTCCCGCAGCCAGGCATCCGCGTAGGCGGCCATGGTGGAGCCGATGTCGCCGCGTTTGGCGTCCGCGATGGTCAGCACGGACGCTTCCGCCGCCGCGGCCAGGGTGCGTTCGAGCACGGCGATTCCAGCCGATCCGTGGCGCTCGTACAGGGCCACCTGCGGTTTCACCGCGGCAGCGAGGGAGCCCACTGCCTCCAGCACGGTCAGCGAGAAGCGTTCCAGCCCGGCGGCGTCGTCAGTGAGCCCCCAGCGCTGCAGCAGCGCCGGGTGCGGGTCGATGCCGACGCACAGCGGGCCGCGGTCCGCCATGGCCCGCCCCAGCCGGGAGCCGAAAGTCTCCCGGCCGGCCGCCGGGGCGGTGGATGCCTCAGGCATCCTGGAGCGCCTTCAGGTTCGCGGCGTGTTCCTGCAGGCTCGTGACCGACCATTCGTAGGTGCGCAGCGCCTCGATGGCCTGGACGGCGGCGTTGAACTCGGCCACGGTGGTGATGCACGGGATCCCGATCGAGGTCGCGGCGGCACGGAGTTCGTAGCCGTCGCTGCGGGCCTCGCCGCCGGAGGGGGTGTTGAAGACCATGTCGATCTCGCCGGCGATGATGAGGTCGGCGATGGTGCCTTCGCCTTCGGCGCTGGAACCTTCGGCGACCTTCCGGACCGGGGTGGCCTGGATCCCGTTGCGGCGGAGCACGTCGGCTGTGCCGCCGGTGGAGACGATCTCGAAGCCGAGGTCCGAGAGCCGCTTGACGCCCATGATGACCGAGCGCTTGTCCCGGTTGGCCACCGAGACGAAGATCTTGCCCTCGGTGGGCAGGGCGTTGTTCGCGGCCGCCTGGCTCTTGGCGAAGGCCGTGTCGAAGTGCTTGTCGATGCCCATGACCTCGCCCGTGGAGCGCATTTCCGGGCCGAGCAGGGAGTCCACCACCTTGCCCTCCGGGGTGCGGAAGCGGCTGAACGGCAGCACGGCTTCCTTGACCGAGACCGGCGCGTCCAGCGGCAGGGTGGAGCCGTCGCCGCTCTCCGGCAGCATCTTGTAGGCGCTGCGGAGCTGGTTGATGGTGACGCCGGTGCCGATCAGGGCCGCGGCTTTCGCCATCTGGACACCCGTGGCCTTGGAGACGAACGGGACGGTGCGGGACGCGCGCGGGTTGGCTTCGAGGACGTAGAGCACGTCGGAGGCCAGGGCGAACTGGATGTTGATCAGGCCGCGGACGCCCACGCCCTCGGCGATCGCCAAGGTGGCGGTGCGCACCCGTTCCAGTACGTTGCCGCCCAGGGTGATGGGCGGCAGGACGCAGGCCGAGTCGCCGGAGTGGATGCCGGCCTCCTCGATGTGTTCCATGATGCCGCCGAGGTACATCTCCGTGCCGTCGTAGAGGGCATCGACGTCGATCTCGACGGCGTCCTCGAGGAAGCGGTCGATCAGGACCGGGTGGTCGGGGGTGATCTCGGTGGCGTTGGCGATGTAGCGGGAGAGGTTGGGCTCGTCGTAGACGATCTCCATGCCGCGTCCGCCGAGGACGTAGGAGGGCCGGACCAGGACCGGGTAGCCGATCTCGTCGGCGATCTTCTTGGCGTCCTCGAAGGACACGGCGGTGCCGTTCTTCGGCGAGACGAGCCCGGCCTTGTCGAGGACGCGGGAGAAGGCGCCGCGGTGTTCGGCCAGGTCGATGGCCTCCGGCGAGGTGCCGAGGATCGGCACGCCGGCGTCGGCGAGCTGCTGGGCGAGCTTGAGCGGGGTCTGGCCGCCGAGCTGGACGAAGACGCCCATGACCCCGCCGGTGCGCTCCTCGGCCGCGATGACCTCGAGGACGTCCTCCAGGGTGAGCGGCTCGAAGTAGAGCCGGGTGGAGACGTCGTAGTCGGTGGAGACGGTTTCCGGGTTGCAGTTGACCATCACGGTCTCGTAGCCGGCCTTGCGCAGCGCCATCGAGGCGTGCACGCAGGAGTAGTCGAACTCGATGCCCTGGCCGATCCGGTTGGGGCCGGACCCGAGGATGATGATGGACGGCTTGGCGTGCAGCGCAACCTCGTCCTCCTCGTCATAGGAGGAGTAGTGGTACGGGGTGTAGGCGGCGAACTCGGCCGCGCAGGTGTCCACGGTCTTGTAGACGGGACGGATGCCCAGGGCCTGCCGGACCCCGCGGACGACGTCCTCGGAGTTGTGGGTCAGCGCACCGATCTGTTCGTCGGAGAAGCCGTGGCGCTTGGCGCGGGTCAGCATCTCCGGCGTCAGCGCCGCGGCCTGGCGGATTTCGAGCGAGATCTCGTTGAGCAGCTGGAGCTGGTCCAGGTACCAGGGGTCGATCTTGGTCGCCTCGAAGAGCTGTTCCACGGTGGCGCCGCCGAGCATGGCGCGCTGCACCTGGTGCAGGCGCTCGGTGGTGGGGCGCTTGGCCTTCTCGATCAGCTCCGCGACTTCCCATTCCGGGACGTGGCTGAAGTCCAGCTGGGAGCCCTTCTGCTCCAGGGAGCGCAAGGCCTTCTGCAGGGCCTCGGTGAAGTTCCGGCCCATGGCCATGGCCTCGCCCACCGACTTCATGGTGGTGGTCAGGGTGGGGTCCGCCGCCGGGAACTTCTCGAAGGCGAAGCGCGGGACCTTCACCACCACGTAGTCCAGGGTCGGTTCGAAGGACGCCGGGGTCTTCTGGGTGATGTCGTTCGGGATCTCGTCCAGGGTGTAGCCGAGGGACAGCTTCGTGGCGATCTTGGCGATCGCGAAGCCGGTGGCCTTGGACGCGAGGGCGGAGGAACGGGAGACGCGGGGGTTCATTTCGATCACGACGACGCGGCCGGTGTCCGGCTCGACGGCGAACTGGATGTTGCAGCCGCCGGTGTCGACGCCGACCTCGCGGATGACCGCGATGGAGATGTCGCGCAGCCGCTGGTATTCGCGGTCCGTCAGGGTCAGCGCCGGGGCGACGGTGATCGAGTCGCCGGTGTGCACGCCGACCGGATCGAAGTTCTCGATGGAGCAGACCACCACGACGTTGTCGTTCTTGTCCCGCATCATCTCGAGCTCGTACTCCTTCCAGCCGAGGATGCTCTCTTCGAGCAGCACCTCGGACGTGGGGCTGTACTGCAGGCCCTGGCCGACAATCCGGCGCAGGTCCCCCTCGTCGTAGGCCAGCCCGGAGCCCAGGCCGCCCATGGTGAAGGAGGGCCGGACGACCATCGGGTAACCGAGGTCACCGGCCGCGGCGAGTGCCTCGTCCATGGTGTGGATGATGTGGCTGCGGGCCGACTCGGCGCCGCAGCGCTCGACGACGCCCTTGAACTTCTCGCGGTCCTCGCCCAGCTCAATCGCGGCGATATTGGCGCCGATCAGCTCGACGTTGTACTTCTCCAGGACGCCGTTCTTGTCCAGCGCGATGGCCGTGTTGAGCGCCGTCTGGCCGCCGAGGGTCGGCAGGAGCGCGTCGGGGCGCTCCTTGGCGATGATTTTCTCCACCACTTCGGGGGTGATCGGCTCGATGTAGGTCGCGTCCGCGAACTCGGGGTCCGTCATGATGGTGGCCGGGTTGGAGTTGACGAGGATGACCCGCAGGCCTTCCTCCTTGAGGACGCGCAGCGCCTGGGTGCCGGAGTAATCGAATTCGGCCGCCTGGCCGATCACGATCGGGCCGGACCCGATGACCATGACGCTCTTGAGGTCAGTTCTCTTGGGCATTACTTCGTGTCCCCAGTCTTGGAATCGGTGGCAGTCTTTGTGCCGGTCTCTGTCTTTGAAGAAGCGTCCGCCATCAGCTCGATGAAGCGGTCGAAGAGGTAGGCGGCGTCGTGCGGGCCGGCGGCCGCTTCGGGGTGGTACTGCACGGAGAAGGCCGGAATGTCGAGGCAGGACAGCCCCTCGACGACGTCGTCGTTGAGGCTCACGTGGCTGACCTCGACCCGGCCGAAGCGCTCCTCGGGGGCCTGGGTGGCGCCGTTGAGCGGGGCGTCGACGGCGAAGCCGTGGTTCTGCGAAGTGATTTCGACCTTGCCGGTGCGGCGGTCCATCACGGGCTGGTTCAGGCCGCGGTGGCCGTAGCGGAGCTTGTAGGTGCCGAACCCGAGAGCCCGGCCGAGGATCTGGTTGCCGAAGCAGATGCCGAAGTACGGGATCTTCTCATCGAGCACGGAGCGCAGCAGCGCCACCTGGTTGTCCGCGGTGGCGGGGTCGCCGGGGCCGTTGGACATGAAGAAGCCGTCCGGGTTGACGGCCTGGACGTCGGCGAGGGTTGCCGTGGCGGGCAGCACGTGCACCCGGACCCCGCGCTCGGCGAACCGTACGGGGGTCATGCGCTTGATGCCCAAATCGATGGCGGCGATGCTGAACCGCGGCTCGCCGTCCCAGCCGAAGTCCTTGGGCTCCACCGTGTAGGCGGCGTCCACGCTGACTTCCTCGGCGAGCCGTGAGCCTTCCATCGGCGCGCTGGCCAGGACAGCGTCGACGAGTTCCTTGTCCGTGGCGCGGGCGGCGTCACCGGAGAAGATGCCGGCGCGCATGGTCTTGTGTTCGCGCAGGTGGCGGGTGATGGCGCGGGTGTCGACGCCCTGGATGCCGACGATCCCCTGCTCGACGAGCTCGTCGTCGAGGGGGCGTTCGGAACGCCAGTTGGAGGGCCGGCGCGCGGCGTCGCGGACGATGTAGCCGGCCACCCAGATGCGGCGGGACTCGGCGTCGTCGGTGTTGACGCCGGTGTTGCCAATGTGCGGCGCGGTCTGGACCACGAGCTGGCGGGCGTAGGAGGGGTCGGTGATGGTCTCCTGGTAGCCGGTCATGCCGGTCGCGAAGACTGCCTCGCCGAGGGCCGTTCCGGTGGCGCCGTAGCTGGTGCCGCGGAAAATCCGGCCGTCCTCGAGCACGAGGACCGCGGGGGTGGATGCTGCTGCGGGTGCAGTGGGGTTAGCTGGCACTGATTCTTCTGTCACTGTTTTCTCTGACACTGCTGTTTCTGTCACTTCGTTGGATTCCGTCACGTCGTTACTTTCCACTATCGGCTTCTGCCTGAGGGGCTGCGGAGATCAAATCTTGGAGGGTGGTGAGGAGCACGGCTTTGTCCTCGGCGCGGCGCGTCCGGTAGCCGGTGTCGAGTTCGTGGGAACCGAGCATCCAGCTGAGCACCAGCAGGCCGTCCTTTTCCACGAACTTTCCGGCCATGCCGCTTTCCTGCCGCACACCGGTCAGGCATCCGGCCGGGATGAACACCGGGCCGGCGCCCGCGCGCTCGAACAGCACGCCTTCGGGGTGCACGGAGAGCTTGGCGTTGGTGCGGATGCCCAGATTGTGCACGGCGATCCGGTCCAGCCAGTCGCCGGCGGTGGTGGAGGCGACGTACTGGCCGTCGGCGGCGGCCAGCGGGGCGCCGAGTTCGGCGGGAACCTCGGGGAGGGGCTCGACGTCGGACTGGCGGCGCAGGCGGTTACGCCAGCCGACGGCGATGAGGGCAAGCGCGACGCCAATCAGGACGAGCGTGAAGAGCAGGGAGAGGTCCTTGACACTCACGGGCGGCGGCCCGCCGGTCCTGCGTCGAGCGCTTCGGCCGGCCACCGGTACGGGGTGTTGAGTTTTCCGTCGAGAACGGTCGGGTGGCCCTTGAAGAACGTCGCCACTACCTTCCCCGGCAGTTCCCGGCCGGCAAACGGAGAGTTACGGCCCATGGTTGCCATCTTAGAAGGGTCCACGGTCCAGCGCGCAGCCGGGTCCACGAGTATGACGTTGGCAGGCTCCCCGGCCTCGAGCGGGCGGCCCTGGTCCTGGACCCGGCCGATGGCGGCCGGCGCCGTGGAGGTCACGCGGGCAAAATCCTCCCAGCCCATCAGGCCTGTTTCGATCATGGTGTGCTGGACCACGGAGAGCGCGGTTTCCAGCCCGGTCATGCCCATGGCCGCCTGCGCCCACTCGCATTCCTTGTGTTCGCTCGGGTGCGGGGCGTGGTCGGTGCCGACGACGTCGATCGTGCCATCGGCCAGGGCGGCCCGGAGGGCCTGGACATCGGCGTCCGTGCGCAGCGGCGGGTTGACCTTGTAGACGGGGTCGTAGCTGCGGGCGAGCTCATCCGTGAGCCAGAGGTGGTGCGGGGTGACCTCGGCCGTGACGTTGACGCCGCGGGACTTGGCCCAGCGGATGATCTCCACGGACCCGGCCGTGGAGACGTGGCAGACGTGGAGGCGGGACCCGACGTGCTGGGCCAGCAGCACGTCCCGGGCGATGATGCTCTCTTCGGCGACGGCCGGCCAGCCGGCCAGGCCGAGGACGGCGGAGACCTCGCCCTCGTTCATCTGGGCGCCGGCGGTGAGTCGGGGTTCCTGCGCGTGCTGGGCCACGACGCCGTCGAACGCCTTGACGTATTCGAGCGCGCGGCGCATCAGCACCGGATCGTGGACGCAGATGCCGTCGTCGGAGAACACGCGGACGTGGGCGCGGGAGTCGGCCATGGCGCCGAGCTCGGCGAGCTGCTCCCCCGCGAGGCCCACGGTGACTGCTCCCACCGGGCGGACGTCCACCCAGCCGGCGGTCCGGCCAAGGGTGAGGACTTGCTCCACGACGCCGGCGGTGTCCGCCACCGGGGTGCTGTTGGCCATGGCGTGCACGGCCGTGTAGCCGCCCAGGGCGGCGGCGCGGGTGCCGGTTTCGACGGTTTCGGCGTCTTCGCGGCCGGGTTCGCGCAGGTGGGTGTGGATGTCCACCATGCCCGGGAGCGCGACAAGGCCCGCGGCGTCGATTACTGTTGCGTCCCGCACCCCGGCGCCTTCGGCGTCCAGCTGACGGCCGCGGGCGGCGATCACGCCGTCCCGGATCAGGAGGTCCTCGGCTGCTCCGCCCAGGATCGAGGCCCCCCGGATGAGGTAGGCGCCGTTGTTGTCTGCGTTCTGGTGCTGATCGGCCATCAGTGGCTCTCCTGGTGGGAATAAGTGAGGTTCGGAATGGCGGCGTGCGCCGCGGACGCGGCCGCAGAGGCAGACGCAGTGGCAGAAACTGGTGCGGCGGCCGGCTCGCGGTTCTCCCCGGACAGGAGCAGGTACAGTGCCGCCATCCGGACCGAGACGCCGTTGCGTACCTGCGCCAGCACGGTGGAGCGGGGCGAGTCGGCCGCGGCCGCGGAGATTTCCAGCCCGCGGTTCATGGGACCGGGGTGCATGATGATGGTGTCCTTGAGCCCCAGGCTGTCGAGGGCACGGAGCCGGTTGTCGTCGAAGCCCCAGCGCCGCGAGTATTCGCGGGTGGTGGGGAAGAAGGAGGCATTCATCCGTTCGCCCTGGACGCGGAGCATCATCATGGCGTCCACGCCTTGCGCGAGGGTCTCGTCGAGGTCGAAGCTGACGGCGCACGGCCATTTTTCGACGCCGATGGGGAGCAGTGTGGGCGGCGCGACGAGGGTGACCTCGGCGCCGAGGGTGCGCAGCAGCCAGACGTTGGAGCGCGCGACGCGCGAGTGCAGGACGTCACCGGCGATGGCGACGCGCATGCCTTTGAGGTCGGCGCCGGCCGAGGGCGTGCCGGCCAGCTTCGACCAGTGCCGGCGCATCGTGAACGCGTCCAGCAGCGCCTGGGTGGGGTGTTCGTGGGTGCCGTCGCCGGCGTTGATGACGGCGGCGTCGATCCAGTCGGTCGCGGCGAGCCGGTGCGGGGCGCCGGAGGCCCAGTGCCGGATGACCACGGCGTCGGCGCCCATCGCGGCGAGCGTCTGGGCGGTGTCCTTCAGCGACTCGCCCTTGGAGACGGACGAGCCCTTCGCGGCGAAGTTGATGACGTCGGCGGAGAGCCGCTTGGCGGCGGCTTCGAAGGAGATCCGGGTGCGGGTGGAGTCCTCGAAGAAGAGGTTGACCACGGTGCGCCCCCGCAGGGCGGGGAGCTTTTTGACCTCGCGATCCCCCACCGCAGCCATTTCCTCGGCGGTGTCCAGGATGCGGATGGCGTTGTGCAGGCTCAGGTCTTCGGTGGAGAGCAGGTGCCTCATGCGGTGGCCTCGATGACGACCTCATTTACGGGGGCGCCGTCCACCGAGTCGGTTTCCTCGAGCCGGACCCGGACCTTCTCCGATGAGGAGGTAGGCAGGTTCTTGCCGACATGGTCGGCGCGGATGGGCAGTTCCCGATGGCCGCGGTCGATCAGCACGGCGAGGCGGACAATCCGCGGCCGGCCGAGGTCGATGATGGCGTCCAGTGCTGCCCGGATGGTGCGCCCGGAATAGAGGACGTCGTCGATCAGCACCACAACTTTGTTGTCGATGCCCGTGCGCGGCAGCTGGGTGGGGTAGGGCGGCCTGGTGGGCTGGTGCGAGAGGTCGTCGCGGAACATCGTGACGTCGAGTTGGCCGACAATGGCCGCGGCGTCCACGGTGGGATCCGCGGCGGCGATCTTGGCGGCGAGGCGGACGGCGAGGGGATAGCCCCGGCGCGGGATGCCCAGCAGGACGAGGTCCTGGGAGCCCTTGTTGGCCTCAAGAATTTCATGGGCGATACGAGTGAGCGCGCGGTCAATGTCAGCCTGGTTGAGGACAACCCGGGTGAGCACCACCTGCGCCGGACCCGGTGCTGAAGGCACGGAAGTCAAAGCTCGTCTCCCCTTTCCCCGCCTCACGGGACGGAATTAAAAAAGGATTATTTGCTCTTTCAAATTACCACAACGGCACCGCTGCCCCGTCGCCGCCGGAATGCGTTTAACCTCACACGGACATAGGCTCGGTTCCATGACGATGAACGGACCGCGGCCGGGGCATGAGCACCCTGGCGGCCCCCGCCAGGGGCCGCTGCCCCGGCAGGCCAACCCGACGTGGCTGGGGCGTGTCCAGCCCGCGAACTACCAGCTGGCCCCTGCCAACGACGGCGGCCAGCTGCAGCCGGCACTGCCTCCCGCCGGGCCGGCGGGAGGCAGCCCGGGCTGGAAGAACGGCCGCGGTTCCGGCGTATTCGGCCTGGTGATGGCCGGCGGATTCCTGGCGGTCCTCTGCCTCTTCCTGGTGGTGCCCTTCCTGCTGGAAAGGACCGGAATCACCGGCTTTGCCATTGGTTTCGTGGCCTCGCTGGTTCCCCTGGGGACCGTATTGCTGACTGTGCGCTTCATCGACCGCTGGGAACCTGAGCCGAAACCCCTGCTGCTTTTCGCATTTGCCTGGGGAGCCGTCGTCTCGATCGCGGTGACGATGCTGATCCAGCCCTATTTCTCACTGGTGGCCGGGCCCGCCTCGGGACTGGACTATACGACGTTCGCCGTGACGGTCCAGGCGCCGGTGGTGGAGGAATTCGCCAAGTCCCTGGGGCTGCTGTTGCTCGTGCTCTTTGCCCCGAAACACTTCAACGGACCGGTCGACGGCGTGGTGTTCGCCTTCACGATCGCGGCGGGCTTCGCGTTTACCGAGAACATCCTCTACTTCGGCCGCGCCATCGCCGAATCCAGCGATCCCGGCACGGACCTCGCGGTGGTCTTCTTTCTCCGCGGGGTCCTCTCACCCTTCGCCCACGCCATTTTCACGGGTACGACCGGTCTGGTGATGGGCTTCGCCGCCGGCCGCGGGAACACCGGGCTGTCCGTGCTGGCGTTCTTCGCCGGCCTCGTCCCCGCGATGCTGTTGCACAGCGCCTGGAACAGCATGGGCCGGGACTTCCTGGGCCGGTACGTGATGGTGCAGGTGCCGATCTTCCTGCTGGCGGTGCTGGTGATCGCGCTGCTGCGGGTGGCTGAGCGCAGGCTCACGCGTCAGCGGCTGACGGAATACGCGGCCGCGGGCTGGTTTACCTCGGCCGAGGTCGACATGCTGGCCACCGCCGCCGGCCGCCGTTCCGCGCTGCGCTGGGCCAGGTCCACCGGGCGGGGCGTGCAGATGAAGGCGCTGCTCGATGCCGCGACCCAACTCGCCCTCACCCGGCAACGCATCCTCAGCGGCCGGGACGTGCCGGCACACCAGCGCGATGAGCAGCACCAGCTCGCCGGGATCGCCGCGCTCCGGGCCGCCGTCGTCGGTTAGGGACAGTTGGAACCCAGTGGGGCCAGCCCAGCGTGGGCACCCGGGGAAAAGAAAGAACCCCGGCCAGGATGTCCTGGCCGGGGTTCTTCGGGGCACTGAGAGCTTACGCCAGCAGCGAGGGCTTGAGCTGCTGCAGCCGGCCCAGCAGGCCGTTGATGAACGACGGCGACTCGTCCGTGGAGAGCGTCTTGGCCAAGGCCACAGCCTCGCTGACCGCCACGCCGTCCGGGACGTCGTCGTTGTAGAGCAGTTCCCACGTGCCGATCCGCAGGATGATGCGGTCCACGGAGGGCATGCGCTCCAGGGTCCAGCCCTGCGAATAGGTCTCCAGGAATTCGTCGATGGCTACCTGGTGCGAGACCACGCCTTCGACGATTTCGAGGGTGTAGGGGTTGACGATCTGGTCTGTCTGCTCGCGGCGGGACTTCAGCACGTCGAACGCGGAGGCTGAGCGCTGCTCGGCCTCAAAGAGCACATCGAGGGCCCGGTTCCGGGCCTTACCGCGCGCACTCACTAGTCGTTGACCCGGCCGAGGTAGCTGCCGTCGCGGGTGTCGACCTTGACCTTGGTGTTGTTCTCGACGAACAGCGGCACCTGGATCTCGTACCCGGTTTCGAGGGTGGCGGGCTTGGTGCCGGCCGAGGAGCGGTCGCCCTGCAGGCCCGGCTCGGTGTACGTGATCTCGAGGACGACGCTCGGGGGCAGCTCGATGTAGAGCGGGTTGCCTTCGTGGATGGCGATGTTGACCATCTGGTTCTCGAGCATGAAGTTGGTGGCGTCGCCGACGGTGGCGGCCGAGACGGTGAGCTGGTCGAAGTCCGAGGTGTCCATGAAGACGAAGTCGGCGCCGTCCTGGTACAGGTACTGGTAGTCGCGGCGGTCCACCGTGGCGGTCTCAATCTTCAGTCCGGCGTTGAAGGTCTTGTCGACGACCTTGCCGGACATCACGTTGCGCATCTTGGTGCGCACGAACGCGCCACCTTTGCCGGGCTTGACGTGCTGGAACTCGATGATGTTCCAAAGCTGGCCCTCGAGCTTAAGGACGGTTCCGTTCTTGATGTCGTTAGTGGTTGCCACTGTATCCTCTTAGTTTCTCTCTGGTTCCATCAGGCCGGTGCTATCGGCCGGACGATCTATGCCGGGCCGGCATGCCAAGCGGGCCGCCAGCGCGTATTTGTCAAAAATCCAAGATCTATTCTACCGGTTCCGGCGGACAGCTGCCTGACGCAGGCTCAGGACTGCTGTTCCAGGACGTCCCTGGCGCGCTGCAACGCAACGGTGGAGGCATAGATGAGGGCCGCGTCGGCGGACCCGGCGACGCGCAGATCCAGTGCCTTGGCGAAGGATTCGACGGCGGCGCCGATGTTCCCGCCGGCGAAGTAGGACCGGCCGAGGTGCTGGCGGACGGCGCCCTCCTCCAGGGTGCCCTGGGTCTCGGCGAGGAGTTGGCGGAACACCTCCACCGCCCGGTCGAACCGGTTCGAGACCCGGAGCACGTCCGCCTCGAAGATCCGCAGCCGGAGCGAGCCGGGGTCCTTGTAGCGGGCCTCGGCGAGGAGCTCGGCGGCTTCGGCCGCGTGCCCTTCTACGAGCCGGACCAGGATCAGGTCCCCGGGGTCTGTCGAGGCCGCCAGGGCCTCGGCCATGACCTCGTCATTGACGACCTGGGGCATCAGGGACTGCGGGTTGATCCGGATCCCGGGAAATCCCGCGTCCGGCCACTCGCTCGTGCCGCCCTTGACCATGTGCATCAGGAGGCAATCTCCTGGTAGGCGGCAAACAGCAGGGACGTGTCCGGGACATCGAGGATGCCGGGCCGGCCAACGCCGTCGAGCACCACGAACCGCAGCAGGTCACCGCGGGATTTCTTGTCCCGGCGCATGCCGTCCAGGAGGGCCTGCCAGCGGTCGCGGCGGTACGTGATGGGAAGCCCGAGGCTTTCCAGGATGCTCCGGTGCCTGTCGGCGTCGGCGTCGCTGAGCCGGCCGACGCTGCGGGCGAGCTCGGCGGCGAACATCATGCCCACGGAGACGGCGGCGCCGTGCCGCCAGGAGTAGCGCTCGGCGAGTTCGATCGCGTGGCCCAGGGTGTGGCCGTAGTTCAGGATCTCGCGCTGGCCGGTTTCCTTCAGGTCCTCGGACACCACCCGGGCTTTGACGCTGATGGCGCGTTCGATCAGTTCGCGCAGGATGTCCGAGCGCGGATCGGAAACCGCGGACGGGTCCTTCTCGATCAGGTCCAGGATGGCCGGGTCGGCGATGAAGCCGCACTTGATGACCTCGGCCATGCCGGAGATGATCTCGTTCTTCGGCAGCGTCTCCAGCGTGTCGAGGTCCGCGAGGACACCGGCCGGCGGGTGGAACGCGCCCACCAGGTTCTTGCCCTCGGCGGTGTTGATGCCGGTCTTGCCGCCGACCGAGGCGTCCACCATGCCCAGCAGGCTCGTGGGCATGTGGATGACCTTCACGCCGCGCAGCCAGGTCGCGGCGACAAAGCCGGCCAGGTCGGTGACGGCGCCGCCGCCGACGGCGACGATGGCATCGGAGCGGGTGAAGTCGTTCTGCCCCAGCACCTGCCAGCAGAACGAGGCGACCTCGATGTGTTTGCCCTCTTCGGCGTCGGGGATTTCTGCGGTCAGCGCGGTGAACCCGGCGGCGGCCAGCTCTTCCCGGACGGTGTCCCCGGTCAACCGCAGCGCACGGGGGTGGATGACCAGGACGCGCTTGACGCGCTCACCCAGCAGGCCCGGCAGGCTTGCCAGAAGGCCGCGGCCCACTACGACGTCGTAGTTCTCACCCGGCGTTTGTCCGGTGACTTTGATGACGGTTGATTCGGTACTCACTATTCAACTTCCTTTGTCGACGCCGGAWTGGGCACCGCCGCGGCCTTAGCCGCGGCGCGCTCCCCCAGCGCATCTTCCAGCCGGTGAGCCAGCTCCGGAACGCTGCCGCGCCGGACATCGAGGACGAGGTCGGCGAGCCGTTCGTAGACCGGCTGCCGGGTGGCGAACAAGGTCCGCCACCGGCCCATGGCGTCGCCGGCCAGGAGCGGCCGGCCCGAATTTCTGGCGATGCGTTCCGCCACAGTCTCGGCGTCGCATTCGAGGTAAACAACGGTACAGCGGCCCAGGAGCTGCTGCGTACCGGAATCAAGGACGGCCCCGCCGCCGAGCGAAATGACGGCGGTGCCGCCCTGTGCCTCTTCGATGGCCTGGGCCACGGCCCGGGCCTCCATCTCGCGGAAGGCGTGCTCGCCACGGCTGGCGAAGATCTCGGCGATCGTCCCGTGCTGGGCCACCACGAGGGCGTCGGTGTCCATGAAGGCGCACCCCAAGTGCTCGGCGAGCTGCTGTCCGATCGCCGATTTGCCCACGGCCATCGGTCCGATCAGGACCACCGGCCCAACGTTATTTGCCGCGGGCGCCGCCGCGGCGGAGGGCCCGTCGGTTTTCCCGGCCGGCACTAGTGGCCGATCGAGTCCAGGGACGCCGGAATGCTGTCCAGGTAACCCTTGATGTTGCGCGCGGTCTCCTGCACGGAGTCACCGCCGAATTTTTCCGCGACCGCTTCGGCGATCACGAGGGCCACCATGGCCTCGGCCACCACGCCGGCGGCCGGCACGGCACAGACGTCGGAGCGCTGGTGGTGGGCCTTGGCGGCCTCCCCCGTGCTGACGTCGACCGTCCTGAGCGCGCGGGGTACGGTGGCGATCGGTTTCATGGCGGCACGGACGCGCAGGACATCGCCGATGCTCATGCCGCCCTCGATCCCGCCTGCGCGGTTGGAGGTACGGATGATCTTGCCGTCCGCGTCCTTGATGATCTCGTCGTGGGCGGCGGAGCCCCGGCGCGCGGCGGTAAGGAAGCCGTCGCCAACTTCAACGCCCTTGATGGCCTGGATGCCCATGAGGGCCGCCGCCAGACGCGAGTCGAGGCGCCGGTCCCAGTGCACGTAGCTGCCGAGTCCCGGCGGGAGGCCGTAGGCAAGCACTTCGACGACGCCGCCGAGGGTCTCGCCTTCCTTGTGCGCGACGTCGACCTCGGCCACCATGGCGTCCGAGGTTTCGCGGTCGAAGCAGCGCAGCGGGTCGGCATCCAGGGCGATCACGTTCCCCGGCACCGGCAGCGGCCGGCCCTCCGGCACGGCGACGCTGGCGATGGATACGGTGTGGGAGACGAGCTCGATGCCGAGCTGCTTGAGGAAGGCCGCGGCGACCGTGCCGAGCGCCACCCTCGTGGCCGTCTCGCGGGCGCTGGCGCGCTCCAGGACCGGGCGGGCCTCGTCGAAGCCGTATTTCTGCATGCCGGTGAAGTCTGCGTGGCCGGGCCGCGGGCGCGTCAGCGGGGCGTTCCGGGCCTGGTCGGCCAGGATTTCGGGCTCCACGGGATCGGAGGACATGATCTGTTCCCACTTGGGCCATTCGGTGTTGCCGACCTGGATGGCGACGGGGCCGCCCTGGGTCAGGCCGTGGCGGACTCCGCCGAGGATCGTGACCACGTCCTGCTCGAATTTCATCCGGGCGCCGCGGCCATAGCCGAGCCGGCGGCGGGCCAGCGCCTCGCTGATGTGGGCGCTGGTGAGTTCCACACCGGCGGGCACGCCTTCAATTATTCCGACCAGTGCCGGGCCATGGGATTCTCCGGCAGTCAACCAACGCAACATACATTCCATCCTGCCATGTCGGGCGGTTAGAACACCCGTCGGGGCGCCCCGACTGCGTCACACATCACATCTGTGACACCGGCAGGGAGGGCCCCGCCCAGCCCGGTGAAGTGCCGTACCTGCTCCACGGCCTGGTAGATCAGCATTTCCAGTCCGGGGACCACCGTGCCGCCGGCTTCCTGCCAGACCGCGGCGATCCGGCTGGGCCATGGATCATAGGCGACGTCCAGGAGGATGCCCGGGCTGCCATGCGGAGGCGGTTCTCCTGGACGTTTCGCCGCCAGTTCTTCGGCCAGTTCCGCGGCCAGTGCGTCTGCCGCGCGGGGCGGCAGCGTGGAGATGACGACGTCGGCCGCGGCGACGGCGGCTGCCGCCCCGGCGAGGGGAAGCACCCGGATGGGGACGCCGACGGCGGCGGAGGCCGCGTGGGCCTCTGCCGCACGGCTGACATCGCGGACGAACACTTCGGCGGACACCGACCCCAATTCCTTGAGCGCCGCGATGGCTGCTGCCGCGGTCCCGCCCCCGCCGAGGATCACGGCGGTGGGCGCCGAGGCTGCCCCCGCGTGCCGGAGCGCGTTGACGATTCCGGTGACGTCGGTGTTGTACGCGACCAATCGCGTGTGGCCGGCACTGCCGTCGTCGGATTCGAACGCAACCGTGTTGACGACCCCGAGGGCGCGCCCCACGCCACGGACCTCGTCCACTTCCGCCACCATGGCCGATTTGAGCGGCATGGTGACCGAGAGGCCGCGCCAGGAACCGTCAGCGCGCGCCTCGTCCCTGACCTGCCTCATAAAATCGGGCAGGGCGGCCTCGGTCACGTCAATGGCGGAGTAGGCGATATCCACGCCGAGGTGGGCGTACGCGGCGCGGTGCAGCGCGGGCGACTTCGAATGGCTGATGGGATGCCCGAGGACGGCCGCCCGCAGCGTCATACGCAGCGTCCCGGGTTGGCCTCGCACCAGGCGTTGTACTGCGCCACGTAGCCGTTGTGTTCCGCCAGGGTCTTGGAGAACTTGGTCTCCTTGGTGTCCAGGTTGATGGTGACCCAGTAGAGGAAGCTGTTGGACTTGGGCTTGGCGGCGGCGTCAATTGCCGTCTTGCCGGGGGAACCGATGGGTCCGGCGGGCAGCCCCTGGTTGGCGTAGGTGTTGTAAGGGTTCGACTTGTCAGCCTTCTGGGCCTCGTCGATGTGGAAGCTGCGGATGCCCAGGCCGTAGGTGACGGTGGCATCGGACTGGATGAGCCCGTTGGTCTCGGTGTTGTTGGGCTTGAGGCGGTTGTAGATGGCGCCGGCGACGTCACCATATTCGGCCTGGCCGCCTTCGGCCTGGACGATGCTGGCCACCGTCACGACGTCGTACTGTTTCGCGGGATCGGTAACGCCCTGGGCCTTGAGTTCATCCTGGGTGCTGCCGACGAGCTTCTGCAAAATGTCCTTGGCGGAGGAGCCCAACGGGAAGCGGTACTCTCCCGGCGCCAGGTAGCCCTCGAGGTTCTTTGCTTTGGCCGGGACACCGAACTGTGCGGGCGCATCGCTGAGCGCTTTCAGGTCCTGAACAGGAATCCCGGTGCCCTCGGAAATCGCCTGCAGGGATTCGCCGATCCGCAGCCCGGCGCTGAGCGCAAAGTACATGACCTTGCTCTGGCCCTTGTTGAGCAGGACATCCACGGCATCGGAGTTCTTCATTTCCTGGCGCATCGAGAACGTGCCGGGGTTCAGGGCACCGCCGGAAGCGGTGAACTCCTTGAGGAAGGTGTCCGCGTTGGCCACGACCTTTTTCGACTGAAGTTCGGTGGCCACGGACCGCGTTCCGGCGCCGGGTTCGATCGTGATGGTGACTTCACCGGTTCCGGGGCCGGGGTAGTCGGCCATGGTGTCTCCGCCGAGGAGGGGCTTGAGGAACTGTGCGCCGACGGCGATTGCGACGACGAAGACCGTCAGGGTCAGCACCAGTGCCAGGAAGCGGCGCCTACGGCGGACCTTCTTGGACGGTCCCTTGTCGTAGCGGGCTGCTCCGGCCATCAGCTCCTCGCCCGGGTCGCCGTGGTACTCGGCTTCCGGGTGCGGCTGTGCCTGGGGGTCACCGGAGTTGCCGTAGAGATGGTGGGCCTCGTCGTGGGGGTGCGGAGCGTAGCCATCGTGGACGCCGGCGTCCTGGGCAGCCGCATCGTGGCTGGCCGCGTAGCCGAGGCCGCCCGCTGACGCATAGACGACGTCCTCGTGGCCAGCGTCTTCTCGGACGGGCTCGTCGCGGGAAGGTGCTTCGTGGACTGGTACGTCGCGGACAGGGATCAGCTGGGTGAAGTCTTCTTGCACCGGCTCTTCACGCACGGCTTCTTCGCGCACGGGCTCTTCGCGCACGGGCTCTTCACGCACGGCTTCTTCGCGCAGGGGCTCTTCGTGCACCGGCTCTTCGCGCACGGGCTCTTCACGCACGGCTTCTTCGTGCACGGTCGGTGCCGCGTCGGGAAGTTCCGGTGCGGACTGCGGCAGGCTGTCCTCTGCCGGTGCCGGCGTTGGTGCCGGTGCCGGCGTCGGAACGTCCGGTCCCGCCTCAAAAGCCTGCGGCGGGATCACGTTGTGGCCCTGGGTGGCCAGAAGCTTTTCCCGGGCCCGGATTTCTTTGCGCGTCAGCGGTCGGCCGGCGCCACCAAGGGCGTCACCGGAGGAGTCATCACTGTTGACCGGGCTCACTGTAGCCTTCCATGTTCTGAAGAGTGCGTCTGTACTGCCGGGCCGGTCTGTGCGCCGCCTCCGGTCGGCCCCGGCGCAGACTCCGCGTACACGCGGTTTCCGACCTCCGTTCCCCTGGCCTTTTGCATATCAATCGCATGTTGCAGAATACCTGCCGCCGCAACCTGATCAACAACTGTACGGTGATTCCTGCTGCTCATGCCAGCTTCGTGCAGGTTGCGGTGGGCGCTCACGGTGCTGAGCCGTTCGTCAACCAGGCGCACGGGCACCTCGGATCCGGCGTCCTGCAGGGCCAGTACCAGCAGCTGTGCGTACTCGGTCGCCATCCTGGCGGAGGCGTGCTCTTCGCCTTTCATGGTGCGCGGCAGTCCCACGAAAATCTCCACGGCGCCCAGTTCCGCGGCCAGGGCGGCCAGGATTCGCACGTCAGTGTTCTTTTTCACGTTCCGCGCCAGAGTGCGCAGCGGCGTCGCCAGGATTCCGTCGGGGTCGCAGACGGCCACGCCCACACGGACGGTGCCGACGTCCACCCCGAGCTTCACGCCCCGGGGATAGACGCCGGCAACAGCAGCTTCAGACACGTGGGATCCGCTATCGCCTGGTAATGGCGTCCACGACGGCGCCGAGGGCAGCACCGACCTTGGCGGCGTCGGTCCCGCCGCCCTGAGCGACGTCGTCCTTGCCGCCACCGCCGCCGCCGAGGATGCCTGCGGCGAGGCGCACCAGGGCACCGGCCTTGACTCCGGCTGCCCGGGCGGCTTCGTTGGTGGCGATCAGGATCACGGGACGGTCGTTGCTGACTCCGGCCACCGCGACGGCGGCGGGCTCGGATCCGAGACGCGTCCGCAGGTCCAGGGCCAGGCCGCGCAGGTCATCCGCGCCGCTGACCTGGCCGGCGTCGTGCGCGATGACCTTGACGCCGGCGGCATCCTGGGCGGTGCCGACCAGCTGGGCTGCGGCGGCCGTGAGCTGCTCCTTGCGCAGCCGCTCGAGTTCCTTCTCTGCCGTCTTGAGCTTGGTCAGGGTGCTGGAAATCCGGTCCGCCAGCAGCCCGGAGGGAACCTTCAGCATTTCCGTGAGCTCGGTGACGAGCGCCCGCTCCGCGGCCAGGTGCCGGAACGCGTCCATGCCCACGAAGGCTTCGACACGGCGGTTTCCTGAGCCGACCGACTGTTCGCCGAGCAGTGACAGGCTGCCGATCAGCGAGGTGTTCTCGACGTGGGTGCCGCCGCAGAGTTCCCGGGACCAGGCGCCGTCGATTTCCACGACGCGGACCTCGTTGCCGTAGTTCTCGCCGAACAGTGCCATGGCGCCGAGCGCCTTGGCCTCGGCGAGCCCCATGATCTTGGTTTCCACCTGGAAGTTGTTGCGGATGGCGATGTTGGAGACTTCCTCGATCTCGGACCGGGTGGCGGCGCTCAGGCCCTCACCCCAGGCGAAGTCGAAGCGCAGGTAGCCGGCCTTGTTGAAGGAGCCGCGCTGCAGGGCCTCCGGGCCGAGGATCTGGTGCAGGGCAGCGTGCACAATGTGCGTGCCGGTGTGGGCCTGCTCAGCGGCGTGGCGGCGTTCCCGGTCCACGGCGGCCTGAACCAGCGAGTCGGCACCGATTTCGCCTTCGCGGACGATTGCCTTGTGGACGCTGAGGCCCTTGACGGGGCGCTGGACATCCAGGACCTCGACGACGAAGCCGTCGCCGGTGATCAGCCCGGTGTCAGCAGCCTGGCCGCCGGCTTCGGCGTAGAACGGCGTCTCGGCCAGGACCAGTTCGATTTCATCGCCGGTCGAGGCCTGGGCGACCTTCCGGCCGCCGGAGAGAATGCCGCGGACCTTGGACTCGCCCTGGAGCTCGGTGTAGCCGGTGAAGACTGTCTCGCCGGCGGACAGCAGCTCCTGGAAGGCGCTGAGGTCAGCGTGCGACCCCTTCTTGCCCTTGGCGTCGGCCTGGGCGCGCTGGCGCTGCTCGAGCATGAGCTTGCGGAACTCGGGCTCGTCGACTTTCAGCCCGGCCTCTTCGGCCATTTCCAGGGTGAGGTCGATCGGGAAGCCGTAGGTGTCGTGCAGGGCAAAGGCGTCGGCGCCGGAGAGCGGCTGGTTGGCGGCCTTGGATTCCTTGACGGCGTCCTCGAGGCGGGCGGTGCCGGAGGCGATGGTGCGCAGGAACGCCTTCTCTTCGGCGTAGGCAATCCGGCTGATGCGTTCGAAGTCGGTCTCGACGATCGGGTAGACACCCTTCATGGCGTCCCGCGAGGCCGGCAGCAGTTCCGGCAGGCAGGCTTTTTCGACGCCGAGCAGGCGCATGGAGCGGACGGCCCGGCGGATCAGGCGGCGCAGCACGTAGCCGCGGCCCTCGTTGGAGGGGGTCACGCCGTCGGCGATCAGCATGAGGGCCGAGCGGATGTGGTCGGCAACGACGCGCATGCGGACGTCGTCCGTGTGGTGCGGGTCCTCGGCGGACTCCGCGGAGGTGTACTCCCGGCCGGAGAGGGCCGCGGCCCTGTCGATCACGGGGCGGACCTGGTCCGTCTCGTACATGTTCTCGACGTCCTGGAGGATCATCGCGAGGCGCTCCATGCCCAGGCCCGTGTCGATGTTCTTCTTGGGCAGTTCTCCGGTGATGTCGAAATCCACCTTGGAGCGGACGTTGTCGATCTGGTACTGCATGAACACGAGGTTCCAGATCTCGACGTAGCGGTTTTCATCGGCGATGGGGCCGCCCTCGACGCCGTAGGACGGGCCGCGGTCGTAGTAGATCTCCGAGCAGGGACCGGCGGGGCCGGGCTGGCCGGTGGACCAGTAGTTGTCGGACTTGCCCATGCGCTGGATCCGCTCGGCCGGCATGCCGGTGTTCTTCAGCCACAGCTGCTCGGCCTCGTCGTCCTCTTCATAGACGGTGACCCAGAGCCGCTCCGGCGGCAGTCCGTACCCGCCGTCGTCCACGCTGGTGGTCAGGAGCTCCCACGCGAACTTGATGGCGTCTTCCTTGAAGTAGTCGCCAAAGGAGAAGTTGCCGCACATCTGGAAGAACGTGCCGTGGCGGGCGGTTTTGCCCACTTCCTCGATGTCACCGGTCCGGATGCACTTCTGCACACTGGTGGCCCGCTGGTAGGGGGCCTCCTCACGGGCGGTCAGGTACGGGATGAACGGGACCATGCCGGCGACCGTAAACAGCAGGGACGGGTCGCTGGAGACCAGGGAGGCGGAGGGCACGGCGGTGTGCCCCTTGCTGACAAAAAAGTCGATCCAGCGCTTGGTGATCTCCTGCGACTTCATGAGCTGTTTTCTTACCCTTCAATATTCACTGCGTTATGTGGCCCGCGTCTGTGCTGCGCGGGACAAGCTGAGGACCGGCACTGATCCGGGCCCATCAATCTGGTGCCCTTCACCGGGGGCGTCGGCGCGCCGTCGCCCCCGGTGACGGGCACCTTACTTACTAATTCTCTCCCGGCTAGCGCCGGACCGCATCCCGGCGGGCGACAGTGCCGCCGGCGGCGAGGTCCGTTGCCGTCTCGATACCGAGGGCCGTGCGGAGTTCTGATTCCCGCTCGCCCATGCCATCGCGGACCGCATCGGCGAAGTCGAGCAGGCCGTCCGTCAGCCGTCCGACGGCCCGGTTCAGGCCTTCGGGGCCGAGGGCGGACTGCGCTTCGGTGACTTTGCGGAAGGCGATAACGCCGATCGCGACGCCGATTCCCATCCAGATGATTCTGTTCATGTCAGGTGCTCCCGAAGTGTTTAGCGGCTGCGGCGGCCGGTGGCGGGCTTTTTGCGGGTGCTGAAGGCGGAGCGCACGCCGTAGCTGAAGGCTGCCACCTTGATCAGCGGCGAGCCCACGGTGGCGGCCATGAGCGAGGACAGCGCCGAGATGTTGGCGGAGGCGTCCGAGACGTTCGAGGAGATGCCGTCAACCTTCTTCAGCTGCTCGTTGGTGGTGGTCACCGTCGCGGTGACCTCGTCCATGAGCGGGGTGGCGCCGTCGCTGATGGAGCGGATAGTGGTCCGCATTTCGTCGAACACTCCCCCGAGCTTCAGGATCGGCACGGCGAGCAGCAGGACCAGCAGTGCAAACACTCCAGCCGCGATCAGGCCGGCAATATCGCCACCAGACATAGACACTCATCTCCTTGAACTGCAGTGGATACCTGCTTGTTGCGTCGGGTTCCGACGGTTTCGCCGACAGTTAAATCCGGCAAGCCGAACCGGCTCCCGGGGAACTCCCCCAAGTACCTTACATACAAAGAAGCCCGCGGCGCTTGCCACGGGCTTCTTTGTAGGTGATGCCTTTTGAATTAGCGTGCGTAGAATTCCACGACGAGCTGCTCTTCGCAGGTCACGGGGATCTCGGAGCGCTTGGGGCGACGCACCAGGCGGGCCTGCAGGGCGTCAAGCTTGACGTCCAGGTAAGCCGGAACGATCGGCAGGACGTCGCGGTGAGCGCCGGCTGCTGCAACCTGGAACGGAGGCATGGTCTCGCTGCGGCTGTGAACGTGGACCAGCTGGCCCTCGCCGACGCGGAAAGACGGGCGGTCAACGCGGATGCCGTCAACGAGGATGTGGCGGTGCACAACCAGCTGGCGGGCCTGGGCGATGGTGCGGGCGAAGCCGGCACGCAGCACGAGGGCGTCGAGACGCATTTCGAGCAGTTCGATCAGGTTTTCACCGGTCAGGCCCTTGGTGCGGCGTGCTTCTTCGAAGGCACGGGTCATCTGGGCTTCGCGGATGCCGTACTGGGCGCGCAGACGCTGCTTTTCGCGCAGACGTACGGCGTAGTCGGAGTCCTGCTTCTTGCGGGCACGGCCATGCTCACCGGGGCCGTACGGGCGGCGCTCCATGTACTTGGCGGCCTTGGGGGTCAGAGCGATGCCGAGTGCACGCGAAAGGCGTGCGGTACGGCGAGCACGAGTGTTGTTAGCCACTTGTGTCCTTCCAATATCTGCGGTGTGTCAGTGTTACTGGCCTCCACGATGGAGAGCATCGGCCAACCGCTGCCTTTTGCTACTGGGCACAGGGCAACCCTCATCGAACCGAAGTTTCCATGGATTGTGCGTCCGTGCCTTGCCAGACAACGATCCAGCCTACCAGATCCGGCCGGCGGACCGAAGTCAGATTCTGGCGTGCGCTCCCCGGACACCGCTGCGCCCGAAGGACGCCGCGCCCAGGAATTCCACGGCCACGAACGGTTTCGGGCCCACCACCCATTCGTCGTGTCCCGGCGGAATCGCGTAGGTGTCGTTGGCGTGGATCGTGGACCGCAGCCCTTCGGCCGTTTCGACTTCCATTTCACCGGAGATGCAGAAGCCGAGATGGTGGTGCAGGCAGACGTCGGTCCGCTCGTAGGGTCTGGTGTTCTCCGACCACCGCCAGCCCGGGCCCAGGATCAGCCGGGCCACCGAGTAGTCGTTCACTGTGCAGAGGTCGAATTCGGCCTTGTCCGGGCACCGTTTCTTGTCCGGCACATCGAAGGACTTCACTGCCATGGCTGTAACGAAGTTGATACTCATGGGACACCTGCCGGGGAGGGACGGGAACGCTCGCGCTGGATGAGCTGGGTTGGAGCGAAGCCGGCTGCCGTTCCGGGGTCCGGAACGAGGGAGCCAGCGATGTGACCGCGCTGTCCCCTGCGCCGCACGGACGGTCAGCAGATCCATGCCGCCGTAATTCCACGTTAGACCTCTTGGCCCCTATGTCAACGGCGGATTCCGGCGCCACCGGGCGCCGCCGACCAGCCGCAGGTCACGGGCGTTCAGTTGCCGCCCACGTGCCTTTCAGGTGCCGCGGATGATCCTCCGAAGCCGCTCGAGCCGGGTGGCGATGTCGCGTTCGGCCCCGTTGCCGGTGGGTTCGTAGTAGTTGCGCCCGACGAGGTCGTCCGGCGGGTACTGCTGCGTGGCGACGGCGTGCGGGGCATCGTGGGCGTATTTGTAGCCCTTGCCGTGGCCGAGCTGTTTCGAGCCCGGGTAGTGGGCGTCGCGAAGGTGGGCGGGGATGCCGTTCCCGAGCCCGGCGCGGACGTCGGCGATGGCCTGGTTAATGCCCATGTACGCGGCGTTGGACTTCGGCGCGGTGGCCAGATGCACCACGGCTTCGGCGAGGATGATGCGGCCTTCCGGCATGCCGATCAGCTGTACGGCCTGGGCCGCCGCGACGGCGGTCTGCAGCGCAGTCGGGTCAGCCATGCCGACGTCCTCGGCCGCCGAGATCACGATCCTGCGGGCCACGAACCGGGGGTCCTCACCCGCCTCCAGCATCCGGGCAAGGTAGTGCAGCGCGGCGTCGACGTCGGAACCCCGGATCGACTTGATGAACGCGCTGGCGACGTCGTAATGCTGGTCCCCGGCCCGGTCGTAGCGGACGGAGGCGACATCCAGGGCGCGCTCCGTGTGCTTGAGCTCGATCTTCACCGGGGCCGCCTCGGGCGCCCCGCTGGCTGTGCCGGCTACGACTGCGTCAGTGTCGTCCGCGTCCCCGAACGCGACGCCGGCCGCCGCCTCGAGCGCGGTCAGCGCACGCCGGGCGTCCCCGCCGGAGAGCCGGACGAGGTGTGCCAGGGCCTCGTCGCTGAGTTCCACTTTGCCGCCGAGCCCGCGGTCATCCGTTGCGGCCCGCAGGAGAAGGCCCTCGACGTCGGCGTCGGTGAGCGGTTTCAGGGTCAGCAGCAGCGAGCGGGACAGCAGTGGGGAAACGACGGAGAAGGAGGGGTTTTCGGTGGTCGCGGCGACCAGGACCACCCAGCGGTTCTCGACGCCGGGCAACAGGGCGTCCTGCTGGGCCTTGTTGAAGCGGTGGATCTCATCCAGGAAGAGGACGGTGGTGGTCTTGAACAGGTCGCGCGCGGTCAGGGCTTCGTCCATCACGCGGCGGACGTCCTTGACGCCGGCGGTGATGGCGGAGAGCTCGACGAACTTCCGCCCTGGGCCCTTGGCAATCACATGGGCAAGGGTGGTCTTGCCGGTACCCGGAGGACCCCAGAGGATCAGTGAACTGGGACCCGCGGGGCCGGTGGCGTCCGTGCCGGCGGCGAGCTGGCGCAGCGGCGAGCCTTGGCCGAGTAGGTGCTGCTGGCCCACGACATCATCGAGGGTGCGGGGCCGCATCCGGACGGCGAGGGGGCTCCGCGGGGAGACCCGGCGGCTCTCGCCGGTCTGGTCAGCGTCGCCGTCATCCTCGGTAGCGGCGCCGCCGTCCCGCCCTGCGCCAAAGAGATCATCCACATAGATAGGCTACTTCTAGTTCCCGCCTGTCCAGACACCCTCATAACGGAGACCCCGCCATGACAACCCCCGACACCCGTGTGGCCTTCGTCTCCGGCGACCGGCTGCCGGGCTGGGTGGACCGCTTCGCCGCGAGCCACGGCGCACTGGTGGAGGAGGAGCTCGACGCAGGTCTGCAGCTGCGCGCCGCCGACGGGGCCGTGGCTCTGCTCCAGGCGCCATGGCCGGTGGACGGCCGTCCTGGGCGCGGCGGCGACGCCGTCGCCCGCCTCGCTTCCCTGGCGTCCCAGTCGCGGGGCATCGGGGCGGTACTGGTCCGCCGCGGCGGTTACTCGGTGGCGGTGGTGAGCGGCGGCGCCGTGCTCGCGTCGAAGACCGGTACACGGCATGTCCAGTCCCGGACGGCTGCGGGCGGCTGGTCGCAGCAGCGCTTTGCCCGGCGCCGGGCGAACCAGGCCGATGCGCTGGTGGAGGCCGTTGCGGAGCATGCCGGGCGGATTTTCGCGGAGCACCCGATCGAGTATCTGGCTCCCGGCGGCGACCGGACCCTTGCGGACCAAGTGCTCGCCGAACCGGTGCTGAAGCAGTACGCGGCACGGCCGAGGCTGGCGTTCCTCGACGTCCCGGATCCGCGCGCCGCGGTACTGAAGAAGGCGGCCACGGACCTGTGCGCGGTGCGCATCCTGGTGACGGATCCACCGGAGTAGGGACGGCTTGAGCAACGGCCCTACCGCCACCTGTTACGGACTGTCCGGCAGCCCGCGCGCAGGAATCAGCCGTGGTGTCGGCGGGACTGCCAGGCCGAGTAGATCAGCCACCCCAACCAGATGCCCGATGAACAATCCGTTTACGGAACCCACTACGGGACCTTTTTGGCCCGCTCTGTGACTTAGAGCCGCTGTGAAGGGAAATTACGTCTGCAGCAAGGTCTCCAGGTGGGCCGTTCCGAACCCTCTGGGCACGGTCAGCTAGGCTCCGGACTATGCCTTCCTCCTGGACCGTTCTGATCTCACTTCACGCAATCGCCGCCAGCTACTCACTGATTTTCGGAGCCATGAACCTGCTGCGCAGGACCAAAGGCGGCCGCGTTCATCGGATCGTGGGCCGAATCTGGGCTGCTTCCATGTATGTCGTGGTGCTGACCTCGTTTGGAATCAGAACCATCGACGGCGGGTTCAATTGGCTCCACGCACTCTCAGTGCTGACGTTCTTCACACTAACAGCGGGACTGTGGGCCATCTGGAAGAGAAACATCAGGGCCCACCGCAGTTTCATGACGGGCAGCTACTTCGGTCTGATCGGCGCCTTTGTGGGCGTTCTGGCAGTGCCCTCGCGCCGCATTCCCCAGCTCGCCATCCACGAGCTCCCGCTGTTGGGTTTGTTGATCCTGGTCCTGCTGGGCACAGCCGCACTCACTCTCATCGGCATCGCCCAGCTCCGCAAAACACAGACGGTCCCCATCACCTAGTCCGGCCGGACACTCGCGGTATGGGGACCAAGAGCCGGAACAGGAAATTGCCTTACTCGTGGAGCTGGCAGCGAGTTCCTGGCGCCTCGAAGTTTCGTAAGCCGATTGGCTCCCGCACCTAGAACACTGGCGTCCCTGAACTAAATCCTAAGGATAAGGAAACCATGCAGCGAGACCAACCAGTTGTCAGTTGGGAAAGTGCCCTGATGCGCACTGTAGAAGGTTCGTTCTACCGTGCTGTGGATCCTGCCTATAGTGACGCGGCTCTTGCGGGATCTCGGGCTGCCGGCCGGTATTCGCCGCCAGAGGTCCCAACGCTGTACCTAAGTTCGTCACCTGAAGGTGTCGCCGCTGCAATGATCGCCCACACTGACGAACGCACTCCCGGTCGTGAGGTGTTGCAGTTCAATGTAGAGGCCAACCGTATTGTTGATCTTCGTGATCACGAAGCTCTGAAGTCCGCTGGAATCAGTCCCGCGGACGCCGCGGCGGACTGGCAACGAGCTGTTGCTGCGGGTGGAACGCCTCCGTCGTGGAAAGTTCGAGAGGCTCTGCAGAGTTTGGGCGCCAATGGACTAATCGACCCTTCACGCAAACGGCCGCAGCTCTGGCACCTAACGCTCTTCAACTGGAACGCTGATGGCGCTCCAAGTGTTCGGGTAGTTTCTCTCCGGTAGCGGATCCGTTTGCTCGTGGCCTACGCGCCATTCGGAGACTGTCTGGTAACCCTCGCCTTCGTCGATCGCGTGAGCTGCATCGACGGTGCCGAGGGGCACGACGCGAACCTCGGCAACTTCTGTGATGCAAACGGGCCGCCCTAACGAGTCAACGACCACACCGCGTTCACCGACGACCGGCAACTGCTCGGTCAGGCACAGTCGGTCAGGCACAGTCGGTCAGGCACATTGGAGCAGGAGCCATTCCGAATAGGGGTCGGCCGGGGTTGCTGGCCAGTACGGATCATCTGTGTCCGCCTCGGGCAGTGGATGCCCGGCGGTGAATTGGTGCCAGTCCGGGAAGGGGTCCGGGGGCAGGCCTGGGCCCGGATCCGCGGGCTGGCCTTGATCGGGGCCCGTGTCGGGGTCGGGTTCCGGGTTGGGTTCGTCCGTGGCCGGGATGTGGGGCAGCCAGTCTTCGGGCCAGTGGGGTGGGTCCCAGTCCTGGTGTTCGCTGGGGTAGTAGCGTCCGGACGGTGAGGTCCAGCCCGGCGGGTGGTCTTTGCTGGCCCGGTCCGGTGTCCAGGCGGAGGCGTGTTTAAGCCGGTGGTGTTTCGGGCAGGGCTGGCCGAGGTTCGAGATACCGGTGGTGCCGCCGTCGGCCCAGGCCAGGAGGTGGTCTGCCTCGTTGTCCACGGAGTGGTTGCCGCAGCCGGGGAACGGGCACCGGCCGTCGCGGAGCCGGAGCCAGTGGCGCTGGGCCGTCGTGAGCCGGTAGCTGGTCCGGCCGATTTCSAGCGGGGCGCCGTCSCGGGGGTCGGTCAGGACCCGGTGGAAGGAACCGGCGCCCTCGGCGATGAGGCGGCGGGCCATCGAGGGCGGGATCGGCCCGTAGCCATCCAGGACGGCCGGTTCGTCGGTGGCGCCGAGCARGGCCAGGACCGGGACGGTGACCAGGACCTGCGCCCGCGGGACCGGAACACCCGCACCGGTACCGGTGCCGCCGTCGGCCGTTCCGCCGTTTGTTCCGCCGCCCGTTCCCGTGCCGGTGCCGGTGGTGAGGAGCCATGTGGCGGTGATGTCGGCGCGGAGCTGGGTCAGGGTCCGGGGCTCGTCCGGGCTCTGGAGGGCACGGGCGGCAGCGGTGGCCCGTTCCCAGATCCCGGCGGCGGTGTCGGCCGGGAAATAGGCGGAGAGCCAGGCCATGCCGTCCCGGTCCGGGGTGTACTCGACCCGCCGGTCCGCGGCGCTCGTGGCGTGGCGTTCTTCAATGCCGGCCGGGTGGTGGCGTTCGCGCCAGGCGCGTGCCTTGGCCCGGAACCGGGACGGAACGAGGTCCCCGGCACGGCAGCCGCGGGCCGGGTTCGGCGCGGCCGGGTCCAGGAAGTGCGCTTCGAGCCCGGCCGCGCCGGCCGCATCCAGGGACGCGGTTTCGTCCACGAGGATCCGTGCGTGCTGCCAGGAGATCGCCCCGGACTCAAGGGCGGCCAGGGTCAGCGGCAGCGCCGTCGTCAGGGCGTAGGTTTCGGCGAGGAGGGCTGCGGCGGCGCGTTCGCTGACCGTCAGGACACAGGCGACCTCGGCCACCAGTGCCATCTCCTGTACGGCGCGGTCCCGCGGTGACGGCGCCGGCAGCGCCAGGAACCTGGTTGCCTGCGCGTAGTCGGCGGTCAGCCGCACCCTCAACGCCGCGGTCCGGGCCTCCATCCGGGCGACCTCGGCCAGCCCGTCCAGACAGGCGTCCGCCAGCCGCCGCAGCGGATCGCCGTCTCCCAACGGGTCGGCAGCAGGCGCACCGGCGTCGTCAGCCCCAACGCCGGCGCCGGCCAAGGCAGCCAGCGCGGCAACCGAGGCGGCGACGGCCTCCACGGCCGCACCGCTCTCCGCACTCAACGCTGTCCTGCTCTCCACACTCAGATCATCTCAGGAGGCACCGACAGAAATAGCGACATAGGCTGTCCTCGAGCGTGAGCATTGAGCCGAGGGACATCCCGCGACACCGGAGAGCCCTTAACGGCGGGAGCCGGAATCCTTAGCAGCCGGTCAGGTGCCGCTTGGGCCTGTCCTGACGGTAGAGGTAGCGGCCGGTTTCGCGGAACCCTGCCCGCGCGTACAGCTCACGGGCACCGGCGTTGGAGGCCATGACCAGCAGCCAGTACCCCGCCAGGCCGCGGGCCCCGCCCTCGTGCAGCAGCGCCCGGACCACCCGGCCGCCATAGCCCCGACGCCGTGCATCCGGACGCGTTGCCATGCAGTACAGCCCGCCCCACCCGGGCCCGGACGGGCCGGTGTTGGGCAAGGCGAGGCGTGCGACGGCGGCTGGCGCGCCGACGTCGTCCCGCACCAGAGCGTACAGCGAGGGGCACCCTTCGAGAATGCCGCGGGCCACGGCGAGCTCGTCCGCTCCCCCGCGGCCGTCGACGCTCCACCACAGCTCCAGCCATTCCGCCGACGGCTCGGCCGAAATTTCCACGGCAGGTTCGGGGGCGCCGGGCCCGACGCCGGACTCAGCACCGGGAACATGGACCAGCACCAAGGTTTCGGACTGCCGGGTGAACCCTTCGGCGTCGAGCACCGCGTTGAGCGCCGCGTGGCGTGAGCCGTCAAAAATTTGGAAGATGAGCGGAAGCCGCCGGCTGCGGTACCAAAGCCGCGCGTCACGGACTGCGGCGAGCTGCCGGTGCGGATCCTCGCCGGGATCCCTCGGCCAGACCGAGTTCGCCCGCTGGGTCACCCCTGACGCCGCCCGCAGCACCCACCCGCCGGATTCCTCGCGCTCCGCGGCAGGCCACGCTGCATCCATCAGCGTCTCCAGCCCGGGGATGGATCCAGGAATCATCCCGGGGCGCGGGTCCAGGTTCATCGGGCTACTCCGTCCGGGACGAATGCGGGCAACTAATGACAGACGGCAGGGACTCCCCGGTTGCCCGGGGAGTCCCTGCCGCTGAAGCTCGCAGGCTAGTCCCTGCCGTCCTCAGGCTTCTTGGGCTGCGGCTTGAAGTCGACGCCGGCTTCCTTGCGCTGCTGCGCCGTGATGGGAGCGGGAGCCTGGGTCAGCGGGTCGAAGCCGCCGCCGGACTTCGGGAACGCGATGACGTCGCGGATGGACTCCACACCGGCCAACAGGGCAACCACGCGGTCCCAGCCGAAGGCGATGCCGCCGTGCGGAGGGGCTCCGAACTTGAAGCCCTCCAGCAGGAAGCCGAACTTGGTCTGGGCGTCTTCCTTGTCCAGGCCCATGAGCTCGAAGACGCGTTCCTGGACGTCGCGCTCGTGGATACGGATCGAGCCGCCGCCAATTTCGTTGCCGTTGCAGACGATGTCGTAGGCGTAGGACAGCGCCGATTCGGGATCGGCGTCGAAGGAGTCCATGAACTCGGGCTTGGGCGAGGTGAACGCGTGGTGGACGGCGGTCCACTTGCCTGCGCCGACGGCGACGTCGCCGGAGGCGACCGCAGCGGCGGCCGGCTCGAACATCGGCGCGTCCACGACCCAGCAGAAGGCCCAGTCAGCGGGGTTGATGAGCCCGGTGCGGTGGCCGATCTCGACGCGGGCAGCGCCGAGGAGCGCGCGGGACGGGGTCTTCTCGCCGGCGGCGAAGAAGATGCAGTCGCCGGGCTTGGCGCCGACGGCGTCGGCGAGGCCCGCCCGCTCGGTCTCGGTGAGGTTCTTGGCGACGGGACCGGCGAGTTCGCCGTCTTCCTTGTACAGGACGTACGCCAGGCCCTTGGCGCCGCGCTGCTTGGCCCACTCCTGCCAGGCGTCGAGGGCCCGGCGGGCCTGGGAGGCGCCGCCGGGCATGACGACGGCGCCGACATAGGGCGCCTTGAAGACACCAAAGTTGGTGTCCTTGAAGAATTCGGTCAGCTCGGTGAGTTCCTGGCCGAAGCGCAGGTCCGGCTTGTCCGAGCCGTAGCGGGCCATGGCGTCGTGGTAGGTGATGCGCTGGATCGGCGTCGGGATCTCTACGTCGATCAGCTTCCACAGGGCCTTGACGATGTTCTCGCCCAGACGGATGATGTCGTCCTGCTCCACGAAGCTGGCCTCGATGTCCAGCTGGGTGAATTCCGGCTGGCGGTCCGCGCGGAAGTCTTCATCGCGGTAGCAACGGGCGATCTGGTAGTACTTTTCGAAGCCGCCCACCTGAAGGAGCTGCTTGAACAGCTGCGGGGACTGCGGCAGCGCGTACCAGGAACCCGGCGCCAGGCGGGCGGGAACCACAAAGTCGCGGGCGCCTTCCGGCGTCGAACGGGTCAGCGTGGGGGTTTCGATCTCCACGTAGCCGTCCTGGTGGAGCAGTTCGCGGGCCACCCGGTTGGCTTCCGAACGCAGACGCAGGTTACGGGCGGGGCCGGGGCGGCGCAGGTCCAGGTAGCGGTGCTTCAGGCGTGCTTCCTCGCCCACCTCAACGTGTTCGTCGATCTGGAACGGCAGCGGATCCGAGGTGTTGAGGATCGTGACCTTCTCGGCCATGACCTCGATCTCGCCGGTGGGAAGCGCCGGGTTCTCGTTGCCGTCGGGACGCTGGGAGACGGTGCCGACGATCTGCAGCACATACTCGTTGCGCAGTCCGTGGAAGACCTCTTCTTCACGGACCACAACCTGGGCGACGCCGGACGCGTCGCGCAGGTCAACGAATGCGACACCACCGTGGTCACGACGCCGGCCGACCCAGCCGGCGAGGGTTACGGTTTGTCCAATGTGCTCGGAGCGAAGTGATCCGAGGTCATGTGTGCGCAGCACAGCACGCCTTTCTGAAGAAGACAGAGGGAAAATCAAAAGCGATAACAAAACAATGACGTTCTAATATGATCGCTACGGGAACGATCCCGTTCGAGTTTACCCGTTGGAAAGGCCCCTTTTGCCATGGCAACCCGGCGCAACGGAACCCAGCCCGGTGACCAGCCCCTCGGTCAGCACCGCGATCAGCCCGGCGGCCGGCCTGGTCCGCAGCGGCCACCCCAGCGGCTGCAGCGCCGCCTCGGCGTGTTCGATTCCACGGCAATCGGCCTGGGTTCGATGCTGGGCGCCGGCGTGTTCGTCGTGTTCTCCCCCGCCGCAGCCCTGGCCGGGCCGCTGCTGACACTTTCCGTGGCCGTGGCCGGCGTCATCGCCTACTGCAATGCCGTCGCGTCGGCGCAGTTGGCGGCGAGGTACCCCGACAGCGGGGGAACTTACGTGTACGGGCGCCGGCAGCTCGGCCAGTGGCCGGGCTTCATTGCGGGCTGGGGTTTCATTACGGGTAAGACGGCGTCCTGCGCGGCGATGGCGCTGACGTTCGGGCACTACGTGGCGCCGGCCTATGCCACGCCGCTGGCGGTCGCCGGCGTCGTCGTCCTCACCGGAGTTAATCTGCTCGGCATCACGCGGACCGCACTGCTGACCAGGATCCTGCTGGCCGTCGTGTTGGCCACTCTCGTCTTCGTCGCCGTGGCATCCCTGCTCGGTCCGCACCCGGCGGGCGCCCCCGCGGTGTCGGCGGCGCCGGCCTATCCCGCGCCGCCCTCCGGCGGCTGGGGCGTCCTTCCCGCGGCGGGGCTGATGTTCTTCGCCTTCGCGGGTTATGCGCGGATCGCCACCCTCGGCGAGGAGGTCAAGGATCCCGCCCGTACCATCCCGCGGGCCATCCTGGCCGCACTGGCCGGGGCCTTCGTGATCTACCTTGGCCTGGCCGCGCTGCTGCAGTGGCACCTGCCCCCGCAGCAGCTGGCGGGTTCGACGGCGCCGCTGCTGGACGCGGTGGCGGTCTCCCGCCTCGGCGCCGGCGTCCCGTTCGTCCAGGCCGGAGCGGCGGCGGCCTGCCTCGGCGCGCTGCTGGCCCTGATCACCGGGGTCGGCCGGACCACGTTGGCGATGGCGCGGGAACGGGACCTGCCCGCCCCGCTGGCCAGGGTGGGCCGCGCCCGCACCGTACCGTTAACCGCGGAACTGGCCGTCGCGGCCGCCGTCGTGGTCCTGCTGCTGAGCACAGACGTGATGACCGTGGTCGGATTCTCCAGCTTCGGCGTGCTGGTCTATTACGCCGTGACGAACGCCGCGGCTTTCACGCTGGCCGGCCGCCCCTGGCATGCGCCGCGCTGGCTCAATGTGCTGGGCTTCCTCGGCTGCCTGGTCCTGGCCGTCACCCTGCCGCCGGCCTCCGTGCTGTTCATGGCGGCGGTGCTGGCGGCAGGGGTGGCCGGGCGGTTCCTCGTCCTGCTGGTGCGCAGGACGCGGGACACTAACGGGCCTGCCCGGAAGTCCTAGCCCGCGGCGATTACGCGCACGTGCAGGTCCTCCTCGGAGGGCGTCCACGAGTCCGGGTCGGCGTCGTACTGCTCGCCCGTGCGGATGTCTTTGACCTGGTGCTTGCCGTCGTCGTCAGTGAACCAGACAAACGGAATGCCGCGACGGTCGGCGAACTTGATCTGCTTGCCGAACTTCTCGGCCTTCGCGGCGACCTCCGTGGCGATGCCTCGGCTGCGCAGCTGCGCGGCGACATCCTGTGCGGCGGCCCAGCTGTCGTCGTTGCTGAGCGTCACCAGCACGGCGGTCGGCACGGAGCGGGTGGCTTTGGCCAGGTCCTGGCTCAGGATCCGCGACACCAGCCGGGTCACGCCGATCGAGAGGCCGACGCCGGGGAACTTGCGGTTGCCCTTGCTCGCCAGGGCGTCGTAGCGGCCGCCGGAGCAGATCGAGCCCAGCTGCTCGTGCCCCACCAGGACGGTTTCCACCACGGTGCCGGTGTAGTAATCGAGGCCGCGGGCGATGCTGAGATCGGCGACGACCCGTCCCGGCGCGTGCTGGACGGCGGCCGCAATGACCTGCTCCAGTTCGTTCAGGCCTTCCTCCAACAGCTCGTTGGTGACGCCGAGCGCCCGGACCTGCTCCACAAAGGACGTGTCCGTGGTGCGGATGCCCGCGAGCTTCAGGGCAGCCTGCGCCTGATCGTCAGTGGCGCCGAGTTCCTCCTTGAGCAACTCGACCACCTTCGCCGGGCCGACCTTCTCGAGTTTGTCGATGCTGCGCAGGACGCCCGCGGTGTCCGTGAGGCCGATCCCGGTGTAGAAGCCCTCGGCCAGCTTGCGGTTGTTGATCCGCAGCAGGAAGTCGGGGATGGGCAGCGCGTTGAGCGCCTCGGCAATCACCAGCGCGATTTCAACGTCGTACCGGAACGGCAGTTCGCCGTCGCCGACGACGTCGATGTCCGCCTGGGTGAACTCGCGGGCCCGTCCCTCCTGGGGACGTTCGCCGCGCCAGACCTTCTGGATCTGGTAACGGCGGAACGGGAACGCCAGGTAGCCGGCGTTTTCCACGACATACCGGGCGAAGGGCACGGTGAGGTCGAAGTGCAGGGCAAGGGCATGCGGGTCAGCCTTGGCCGCGGAGTCCTCATCGTCCTGGAGCCGGCTCAGGCCATAGACCTCTTTATCGATTTCCCCCTTGCGCAGCAACTGGCCCACCGTCTCCACGGCGCGGGTCTCGATCGAGGAGAAACCATGGAGCTCGAAGGTCCGGCGCAGCGTGTCCAGCACATGGAGTTCCACCAGCCGCTCCTCGGGAAGCCACTCGGGGAATCCTGACAGGGAGGCTGTGCGTGCCATGGTGAAATTTCTCCTCTGGTTACCACTGCGGTATCTCGTTGCTAGTGCAGTATCTTCGGGCGCGGGCGTCAGGCGGCATTCTCTCTGTCGAAACGTAACGAAGATAAGCGGCAGACCGGCCAGTCGTGCATAAACTGTGTGCGGCAGTCAGTTTATGCGTTCGGCGCCCGCTTCTTCCAACGGAGCCGGACCCGGCGGGACTGCCGGCAGCTTGCTGCTGCTACCGCGACGGCGCCTACGGCCCCGTCATGGTGGCGGCCATACAACCAGGAGGACCTTTGGCGGCCAGTTCACGCAGCGCACGCGAGGCGAAGCGGCGCGTCCAGCAGATGGAGGCCAGGCGCGGCCTGCGCCGGGACCAGGACAAGCGCCGCAAGCGCGACAACGTCTTCGCCATCAGCGCCGGCACGGCCGCAATTGGCCTGGCCTTGGTGCTTCAGCTGACCGCCTTCGCCTCAAACCCGACCGAAGAGGAATTCGCGGCCGCGCAGGAGGGACTGAACAGCCCGTCGGCATCCGCCTCACCCACAGCGGCCCCGACGAACGGCGCGAACATCCCCAAGCCGGAGACTGCCGCGGGCAAGACGTTCACGGGCGAGCTCAAGCTGAACCGCGGCACGCTCGGCGTCGAACTCGACGGCACGAAGGCCCCCCAGGCCGCGGCGGTCTTCAAATCCCTTGCCGACCAAAAGTTCTACGACGGCGTCAGCTGCCACCGGCTGACCACGGCGGAGAACTTCGGCGTACTCCAGTGCGGTTCCAAAACAGGTGACGGCAGCAGCGACCCGAGCTACACCTGGGGCCCGCTGGAAAACACCCCGACGGACAACAAGTACCCCGCCGGAACCATCGCAGTGGCCCGGACCGGCGGGAACGCCAACGGTAACGGCACCCAATTCTTCATTGTGTACAAGGACACCGTCATTCCAGCGGATGCCGCCGGGGGCTATACGGTGGTGGGCAAGGTGACCTCTGGACTCGACGTGGTGGGCGGTATTGCCGCTGCCGGACTGAAGCCCGGCGACAACGCCACCGACGGCGCACCTGCGGAACCAGTCACGATAGACTCGTTCTCACTGAAGTAACCAGCCGCGGCCCCCAAGGCCCTGGTCCCGGTATTTCCCTCCAAGCGAAAGACTTCTAGCGGTGACAGACAGTCAGAAATCCGACGAAACATTGGCAACAGCAGCTGCCAACGAAACCGAAACCGAGGCGACCCCCGCCGAGAGTGCAGGCGCTGCCGTAGACGCCGACGGCGAAACTGCGGCACCCGAGGCCCCAGCCGCGACCAGCGAGGAACCCGCCGAGGCACCCGCCGAGGCACCCGAGGCCACTGTGCCCGCCGTTCCGGCAGAACCTGCCGAGCCCACTGTGCCGCCCGTTCCGGCAGAACCTGCCGAGCCGGCGGAGACGGCCGAGCCTGTTGACCAAGCTGAAGCCACCGCCGCCCCGGTTCCGACGCCGGGTCCCGCGCCGGCCGCGCGTCCCGCGCCGAGCCCGGCAGCGTTTGCCGGCCGGCCGAAGGCCAAGCCGTCCGCGGCCGCACCGGCCCCGGCCCCGGCGGCCGTGTCCTCCGCAGCTTCACTGGCCGAAGCGGCCCGCTGGGGCCGCGTTGAAGGCGACGGCCACGTCTTCCTGACCGTTGACGGCACGGAATACCCCGTAGGCCAGTACCCGGGTGTTAGCGAGGACGAGGCCCTGGGCTACTTCGCCCGGAAGTTCGAGGACGTCGTGGCCCAGATCGTCCTGCTGGAACAGCGGGTGAGCTCCAAGGCGCCCACCGCGGACATGCAGAAGACCGTCACGCACCTGCGCGAGCAGCTCGCCGAGCGGAACATGGTGGGCGACATCCGCTCCGCCGAGGCCCGGCTGGACGCTCTGGTGACACAGATCGGCGAGCTGGAAAAGGCTGAGAAGGCCGAGCACGACGCTGTCCGCGCCGCTGAGCTTGCCGCCCGCGAGGCCATCGTGGCCGAGGCCGAGGAAATTGCCGGCCACGATCCCGCGCAGATCCAGTGGAAGACCTCCAGCGCGCGGATGAACGAACTCTTCGAGAGCTGGAAGACCGCCCAGAAGAGCGGCGTCCGGCTCGGCCGCAGCAACGAGGACGCACTGTGGAAGCGGTTCCGCGCCGCCCGCACGGTGTTTGACCGGCACCGCCGCGCGTACTTCTCACAGCTGGACAGCAACAACTCGGCGGCCAAGGCCGCAAAGGAGAAGCTGATCACCGAGGCCGAGGCCCTTTCCTCCTCGACCGACTGGGGTTTTGCCGCCGGCGAGTACCGCCGCCTGATGGATGAGTGGAAAGCCTCACCCCGCGCCAGCCGCAAGGACGACGACGCGCTGTGGGCCCGCTTCCGCGCCGCCCAGGACGTCTTCTTCACCAACCGCCAGGCAGCCAACGACGAGATCGACCAGGAGTACGGTGCGAACCTGGTGGTAAAGGAAGCGCTCCTGGTGGAAGCCAACGAGCTCCTGCCGATCAAGGATCTCGCGGCAGCCAAGAAGTCGCTGCAGTCCATCCGGGACCGCTGGGAAGAGGCTGGCAAGGTGCCGCGCGCCGACATGGGCCGCATCGAAGCCGGTCTGCGGAAGGTGGAGGACGCTGTCCGCCACGCCGAGGACGAAAACTGGAAGCGTTCCAACCCGGAGACGAAGGCGCGCACCAACAGCGCCCTCACCCAGCTCGAGGCCGCTATTGCCGGCCTCAAGGAAGATCTGGCCAAGGCGGAGAAGGCCGGCGACGAGCGCAAGATCAAGGCCGCCCGGGAAGCCCTCGAGGCACGCCAGGCCTGGCTGGAGCAGCTCGAACGCTCAGCGAGCGAACTCTCCTAGGCACACGGCACCCCAGTACGAAGTACACCAGCAGGTCAGTCCAGGCCCCGTTTCGGTTATCCACATGACCGGTACGGGGCCTGTTCTATGTCCGGGGAACCGGGAACGATGGCGGAATGGTAATCATGCCCCGCGCTCCCACCGCTGCGCCGGATCCGGGCCGGCACGCCCTGGTGCCGGGAGCTCCGGTGCCGGGGACTCCAAGTCCAGGTCCGGGGCCGGAACACTGCGAGCTCTACTCCCCCGGCGCGCTGTTCTCCTGGCCGGAGCTGCAGGCCATGGCCGCCGACGGCGTGCTGACGCAGCTGTATCAGCGCGGCTACCTGCCGCCCGGATCCCATGCCAGTCCCCAGCTTCGCGCGCGGGCCGCGGCCCTGGTGGTGGCGCCGGCGATCCGGCAGCGGGTCGTGGCTGGCCGGATGACCGCGGCATGGATCTATGGGTGTGCCACGGAACCGGACCGCCTGGCGCTGCTGGTTGACGCCAACCGGCGGATTTCCAGTCTGCGGTCCGTGCGCGGCTGCACCTTCCACGAAGTTCGGCTGGGGCCGTTCGACGTCGTGAGCATGGGAGGCCTGATGGTGTCCAGCCCGCTGCGCACGGCGGTGGACGTGGCGATGCACGTGGACGCGGAGCGGGCCGTGCCGGCCCTCAGGGCGCTGTTGGCTCGTGCCGAGCTGGGCGTCCGCCTGCGGCTGCTCAGGCTCGCCGTGGAGGCGAGTCCGCGCGTTCCGCATAAGCGGGCGGCCCTGGCGAAGCTCGCCGCCCTCGCGGCAGAGCCGGAGGCGCCAGAAGATCCCGTCCAGTAAGCCTGGACCGAGGCCTGAACTGCCGGGTCAGCTGCGGCGGCGGTTTCCGGTGGTGCGGTACACGTCGAAGACGCCGTCGATCCTGCGGACCGCGCTGAGCACGTGGCTAAGGTACTTCGGGTCGCCCATCTCGAAGGCAAACTTGGAGATTGCCACCCGGTCCGTGGACGTGTGCACGCTCGCCGCCAGGATGTTGACGTGGTTTTCCGAGAGCACCCGGGTGACGTCGGAGAGCAACGATTTGCGGTCCAGCGCCTCGACCTGGATCTCCACCAGGAACACGCTGGACTGTGTGGGGGCCCAGTCCACCTCCACGATCCTGTCCGGCTGGTCCATCAGGCCGCTCACGTTGGTGCAGTCGGTCCGGTGCACGGAGACCCCGGAGCCACGGGTGACGAAGCCCAGGATCGGATCCGGCGGGACCGGCGTGCAGCACCGGGCGAGCTTGACCCAGACGTCGTCCACGCCGCGGACAACGACGCCGGAATCGGAGAACCGGGCCTTGCTGACCTGGGTGGGGATGGAGACCTCGGTGAGGGCATCGTCCGGGTGCTCATTCCCGCCCAGGCTCTCCACCAGGCGTTCCATCACGGACTGGGCGGAGGTATGGCCGTCGCCCACGCCGGCGTAGAGCCCGGAGATGTCAGCGTATTTGAAGTCCTCTGCGATCGCAGCGAGGGCGTCGTGGGTCATGAGCCGCTGCAGTGGAAGGTTTTGCTTCCGCATCGCTTTGGTCAGGAGGTCCTTGCCGCGGTCAATCGCTTCCTCGCGGCGTTCCTTGCTGAACCATTGCCTGATCTTGTTCCGGGCCCGGGCACTCTTGACGAAGTGCTGCCAGTCCTGGCTGGGGCCGGCGCCTTCGGCCTTCGAGGTGAAGATCTCGACCCAGTCGCCGTGGTTCAGTTCGCTGTTGAGCGGAACGAGCTTGCCGTTGACGCGTGCGCCGATAGTCCGGTGGCCCACCTCGGTGTGCACGGCGTACGCGAAGTCGACGGGCGTGGACCCGGCGGGGAGTGCCATGACCTCGCCCTTGGGGGTGAAGACGAACACTTCCCGGGCGTTGATTTCAAAGCGCAGGGAGTCAAGGAATTCGCCGGGGTCCGACGTTTCCTGCTGCCAGTCCACAAGGGAACGCAGCCAGCCCATGTCGCCGTCGCGCGGGCTGCCGGGGCCGGCCGCCGTCCGGTTCGGCTGGTCCTTGTACTTCCAGTGCGCGGCGACGCCGTACTCGGCCCGGCGGTGCATCTCGTGGGTGCGGATCTGGATTTCCACCGGCTTGCCGCCGGGACCGATCACCGTGGTGTGCAGCGACTGGTACATGTTGAACTTGGGCATCGCGATGTAGTCCTTGAACCGCCCGGGCAGGGGGTTCCAGCGCGAGTGCATCGCGCCCAGGGCCGCGTAACAGTCCCGGACAGAATCGACCAGGACGCGCACGCCCATGAGGTCGTTGATGTCGTCGAAGTCTTTGTCGCGGACGATCATCTTCTGATAGATCGAGTAGTAGTGCTTTGGCCGCCCGGTGATCGTGGCCTTGATCTTCGCGGCCCTGAGGTCCTCGGTGATCTGGTTGCGGATGACCGCCAGGTTCTTTTCGCGTTCCGGGGTCCGGTCCCCCACCATGCGCACGATTTCCTCGTACACCTTGGGATAGAGGGCAGCGAAGGACAGATCCTCCAGCTCCCACTTGATGGTGTTCATGCCAAGCCGGTGGGCCAGCGGCGCGAAGATTTCCAGCGTCTCCCGGGCCTTGCGGGCCGAGGACTCAGCCGAGACAAAACGCCACGTACGGGCATTGTGGAGCCGGTCGGCGAGTTTGATCATCAGGACGCGGATGTCCTTGGCCATCGCGACGACCATCTTGCGCACGGTCTCGGACTGGGCCGCCTCACCGAAGCTGACCTTGTCCAGCTTCGTGACGCCGTCCACCAGCATGGCCACTTCCGGACCGAACTCGGTCTTGAGGTCGGCGAGGGTGTAAGACGTGTCTTCGACGGTGTCGTGCAGCAGGGCCGCGGCCAGCGTGGTGCCGCTGAGGCCGAGTTCGGCGAGGATGGTGGCCACCGCGACGGGGTGGGTGATGTACGGGTCGCCGCTCTTGCGCTTCTGGCCCCGGTGGCAGCGCTCGGCGACCACGAAGGCACGCTGGATGAGATCGAAATCCTCTTTGGGGTTGTTGGCGCGCACAGTGCGCAGCAACGGCTCCAAAATCGGCGAGTAGGCCGGAGTGCCACGGCCCGTCAGCCGGGCAAGTCGGGACCTCGTGCGCTCGCGCCGGCCGGGAAAAGTGGGCCGGGCACCGGAGTTGTCCACCGGCACGGGAACATCGGGGCGTCCGGGAACCACCAGGCCAGTCTGTGAACCCTGGCCTTGGCCCTTGTCCGCAGGTGCCTCCGGCACCGGCGTCGAACGTTCTTCCAATGGAGCACCTCTCGCGACCGGTTAATTATTCAAGTGTATTCCCGCAGCAGGATACTTCGATAACCGGCGGGGATACGGCGACGGGCCGGAGGCCGTCGAAAACGACGGTCTCCGGCCCGTTTGTGGCCGCTGGGGACGGTTCAGGCCGTGGCGGGCGACGCCGGCGACTCGGCCTTGGCTGCCGCGTCAGCACGCCTCTGTTCCACCCGTTTGGCCTGCTTGACCAGGTCGGGTTCGCCCTGCCGCAGCGCGGCGTAAAGCGGAGCCGCGATGAAGATCGTGGCGGCAGTGCCCACCAGGATGCCCACGAACAGCGCCAGGGACAGGTCCCGCAGCGTTCCGGCACCGAGCAGCCCGGCCCCGATGAAGAGGATCGCACCGACCGGCAGGATGGCCACCACCATGGTGTTGATGGACCGGACCAGGGTCTGGTTGATGGCGAGGTTGACCTCTTCGGCGAAGGTCCGCCGGGTGGAGGCCTGCATGTCCGAGGTGTTCTCCCGGATCTTGTCGAACACCACCACGGTGTCGTACAGCGAGTAGCTGAGCACCGTGAGGAAGCCGATGATGGCCGACGGCGTTACTTCGAAGTCGCTGAGGCCGTAAACACCGGCGGTCACGAACATCGTGACCGCCATGCCGACAAGTGCCGAGAGCGACATCTTCCAGGTCCGGAAGTAGAGCGCCATCAGGACGGCGGCCAGGCCCACAAAGATTGCCAGGCCCATCAGCGCCTGCTTCGTGACGTCCGCACCCCAGGTGGGGCCGACGAAGGTCGAGGTGACTTCGTTATCGGTCACGCCGTAGGCCTTGGTGAGGCCTTCCTTAATCTGCAGCGTCTCGTCGTCGGAGAGCTTGTCCGTCTGGATGCGCATGGTGGTACCCGCGACGTTAGCCACGCGCGGCACGGATCCCGACACGACGTCCTTGACGGCCTTCTCGCCGAGGGAGGCCTCGGTGGTCTTGACGTTGGAGACCGTGAACTCGGAGCCGCCGCGGAACTCGATGCCGAGGTTGAACCCACCCTTGGCGACCGGGATCAGGATGGAGAGGGCGACGGCGATCCCGGCAATCAGGAACCACAGCTTCCTGTAGCCGACGAAGTCGTACGAGCGCTTGCCCGTGTACAGCTCATTGCCGAATGTTGAGAAGTTGACCATTTACTTGCCCTCCTTGGACGCGCTCTTGGAGGTACCGGCGAGCTGTGCCTGTTGTGCCTGCTCCTGCTTTTCGGCGAGGCGGCGTTCTGCAATGGTCATCCGGCGTTCTGCCTCGGCGGCGGCGCCGGTGTTCTTCGCGCGCACCACTGCCACGGGCTTGTCCTCCGGGGTCCGGACCCGGCCGGCACCGCGGTACAGCGGGACGGCGCCGAGGCGCTTCGGGTCCAGGCCCGAGAACCGGTGGCCTTCGCCGAAGAACTTGGTCCGGGCCAGCAGCTGCAGGGTGGGGTGGGTGAACATGAAGACGACGATGAGGTCGGCGATCGCGGTGAGGCCGAGGGTGAACGCGAAGCCGCGGACGTTGCCCACTGCCACGAAGAACAGCACGACGGCGGCGAGAAGGTTCACGGCCTTGGACGCGAGGATGGTGCGCTTGGCCCGCTTCCAGCCGTTTTCGACGGCCGAGACCAGGCCGCGGCCTTCGCGGAGCTCATCGCGGATGCGTTCGAAGTAGACGATGAACGAGTCGGCTGTCTGGCCGATGGCCACGATCAGGCCCGCGACGCCGGCGAGCGAAAGCCGGTAGTTTTCGGTCCAGCCGAGGATGGCGATGGCCAAGAACGTCAGCACCCCGGCGATCACGAGGGATGCCACGGTCACGAGGCCAAGGGCCCGGTACTGGAACAGCGAGTAGACAAACACCAACAGGAGGCCGATCACGCCGGCGAGCATACCCATGCGGAGCTGCTCACCGCCGAGGGTTGCCGAGATCTGCTGTTCGCTCTGGATTTCGAAGCTGATCGGCAGGGCACCGAAACGGAGCTGGTCGGAGAGGGCCTTGGCCGACTCCTCGGTGAATCCGCCGGTGATCTGCGGCCGGCCGTCGGTGATGACGGCGAGGGAGCGCGGGGCGGAGATGACCTGGTCGTCCAGGACGATTGCGAACTGGGATTTCGGATCCGAGCCGGTCTGGCCGCCGCCGGCGGCGTAGAACTGGTACAGGCGCTCGGTGATTTCCTTGAACTTGGTGGTGCCCGCGTCATCGAACTGGATGTTGACGGCCCATTCATTGGTCACGGCACCCTGGGCGCCGCGCTGCAGCTGGAACGAGGAGGACTTGATGTTCGAGCCCTTCACCTCCACCGGACCGAGGATGTACTTGATGGCCGGCGACTTGGCCGAGGCCGGCTCGCAGGTCACCAGCGGCTTGGTCGGGTCGGAGCGCTGCTGCTTGTCCTGGGAGGGGTTGTCGCAGTCGAGGGCCTCGAACTGCTTGTAGACCTCGGGGGTAATCCAGTTCTCATCGCTGCTGTTGGCGGGCGCGGCTGTCGGCTTCGGCAGCTGGGCATCCGGGGTCCTGGAGGCGGCGGGGACCGCTGCGCCGGGGCCGGTCTGGATGACCGGGCGGAAGTTCATGTCGGCGGAAGCCTGGATCAGCGCACGGGTTTCCTTGGCAGGGGTTCCCGGGAGGCTGACGACGACGTTGCGGCCGGACTGCGTGCTGATTTCCGCTTCCGCGACGCCCGAGCCGTCCACGCGCTGGCGAATGATCGCCACGGCCTGGTTGAGCTGGTCTTCGGTGATACCCGAACCGCCCTCAACCTTGGGCGCCAGGATCATCTGGGTGCCACCTTCAAGGTCCAGTGCGAGCTTTGGAGCCCAGCCCGCCTGGCCGGCCATCGTGCCGCCCGCCAGGACAGCCGTCATGGCGGCGATGATTACGCCAAGCCAGACCAGCATCCTGATGGCTGAGTTTTTGGGGCCAGTTCGTGCCATTGTCGATCTTTCTATTATTTACGGCGGATCCGCCGGCGCGGGCTCTGGGCCCCGCCGACGGATGCCCGCAACCGTTGCTTCGCGGGATAGCTCAGGTAGGCAGACTAGCTGTCTTTTTTGCCTTCGTCGTTGAGGCGGCGCAGGGTTTCCTCGGGCGTTTCGGTGCGCGGCGCGTCGTGGACGGGGGCGCTGGCGTCGGTCCCCTCAGCACCCAGCTTCTCGGTGGTCAGCGAGGACGCGTCGTCGGGAACGACCGTGGGCTCCTCGGCGGCGACAACCGGCTCCACAATTTTGGTGACGGCCTGGCGGTGCACCGTGGCCGTGTTGCCCGGGGAAAGCTCAAGCGTGACCTTGTTCTCCGCTTCGTCAATGTCGACGATCCGGCCGAACAGCCCGAAACTCGTCATGACCTCGACGCCCGGGCCGAACTTCGACTGGAGCTGCGCCTGCTGCTGCTGCGTTTTCTTGTTGCGGCGGAACATCATGAAGACGAACACGCCAAGCATCACGAACAGGAGAATTGTCATTAGATCCAAGGGGAAAGTTCCGTTCTGTACTTGCATAGCTGTTTTTCAGCAACGTCCGTTTGCTCCTGACGGCGCGGGCAGGGGTCTGCGCAGCAAACTGGCCGCGAGACCGTCCCCCAGACCGCCGGCGGCTACCTGCTCTCCGCCCACGGAAACAAAACCCGGACGTGCCGAGCGTCATACCAGTCTAAAGGGAAAAGCTGAAAGAACGGTGCTAGCGGCTGTTTCGGATCCACTGAGGATCGGTTTCTTCGCCGAGATCCCCACCGGACCCGCCGATCGGGCTCTCGCCCGGCTCGTCGGCCTGGAACAGTTCCAGCGGGTCCTGGCCGAAGGCGCCGGCCGGAATGGCGAAGCCCAGGTGCGTCCATGCCGGCGCCAGGGCTATCCGGCCGCGCGGCGTCCGGCCCAGGAGTCCTTCGCGCACCAGATAGGGCTCGGCGACCGTTTCCACGGTCTCCGTTTCCTCGCCGACGGCGATCGCGAGCGTGGACAGGCCTACCGGGCCGCCGCCGAACTTGGTGATGAGGGCCTCGAGAACGGCACGGTCCAGCCGGTCCAGGCCCCGCTTGTCCACCTCATACATGTCCAGGGCCGCGGAGGCCGCCCGCGCGTCGATTTGCTCGATGCCGTGCACAAGCGCCCAGTCCCGGACCCGGCGCAGGAGCCGGTTGGCGATGCGCGGCGTGCCCCGGGACCGGCCGGCAATCTCGCTGAATCCGGCGGAGTTGACCTTCAGGTCCAGCAGGCCGGCGGAGCGGCGCAGGACCAGTTCCAGCTCCTCGACGGAGTAAAACTCGAGGTGGCCGGTGAAACCGAACCGGTCCCGCAGCGGGCCGGGAAGGAGGCCGGCCCGCGTGGTGGCGCCGACGAGCGTGAAGGGCGGCAGCTCCAGCGGAATGGCCGTGGCGCCGGCGCCCTTGCCGACGACGATATCGACGCGGAAATCTTCCATCGCCATGTACAGCATTTCCTCGGCCGGCCGGGACATGCGGTGGATTTCATCCAGGAACAGGACCTCGCCCTCAGAGAGTGAGGACAGGATGGCCGCAAGGTCGCCCGCGTGTTGGATGGCCGGGCCGCTGCTGATCCGCAGCGGAACGTTCATTTCGGCGGCGATGATCATGGACAGTGTGGTCTTGCCCAGGCCGGGAGGGCCCGAGAGCAGCACGTGGTCCGCGCTGCGCCCACGCATGCGCGAGGCCTCCAACACGAGGGAGAGCTGCTTGCGGACCCGGTGCTGGCCCACGAAGTCGTGCAGGTTCTTGGGCCGCAGGGCGGCTTCGATGACCCGCTCCTCCGGTTCCTCTCCCCCGGCGACGATCGACGGCTCAGCCACGCGCGCCTACCCGGTTCCCGGCGCGGGCGCCGTCCTGGCCCAGCCAGCGCAGCGTCGCGCGGAGAATCTCCGCCACATTGCCGTTCGCCGCGAGGTCCGGGGAATCGGCAAGGGACTTGTCGATGCTGGCCGTGGCATCCTTTTCGGACCAGCCCAGGCTGGTCATCGCGGCCACCACCTGCGGCTTCCAGACGGATTCGGCGGACACGGCCGCGACAGGCGCGCCGGCGGTGCCGTGCGGCACAAGCTTGCCGGCTAGTTCGAGCACGATCCGGCCGGCCACCTTCGGTCCGATGCCGGGGACCTTCGTGAAGGCCTTGCCGTCGCCGGAGTGGGCGGCCACCCGGATGGCTTCGGGCTCGTGGACGGCCAGCACCGCCAGTGCGAGGCGGGGACCGACTCCGCTGACGCTGAGGAGCACATCAAACACCTCGCGTTCGTCATCGCTGGCGAAGCCGAACAGGGTCAGCGAGTCTTCCCGCACGATCAGGGACGTGAATAGCTTTCCCTCCTCACCCACCCGGAGGCCGCTGAGGGTCTGCGGTGTGGCGTTGACGCTCATGCCGGCGCCGTTGAGGTCGATCACGGCGGAGGACAGGCCAACATGCGCAACGGTTCCACGAAGAAAACTGATCAAGGCCGGGCTCCTGGTCTAACTGGCGTCTACAACTGGGTGATGAAAGAACGTACAGCCGGGCACGCCGGCTATCCGAACATATCTACGAATACCCTACCAAGCCCCGCGGCGTCACAGCCGGACATTCAGCGCGCACGGCGCGCTTTTGCCTCCGCGTCCGCCCACGCCCGCTGCGCCGGAGTGAGGGACTGGCTGCCCGGCCCAGTCGTGGCTACGGCGGCCCCGCTGCCGGCCCGCCAAGCGTGGGTGATGGCCAACGCAAGGGCGTCGGCGGCGTCGGCAGGGCGCGGAGGCGCGTCCAGCCGGAGGATCTTGGTCACCAGCTTGGTGACCGCATCCTTGTTCGAGGTCCCGCTTCCCGTCACGGCTGCCTTGACCTCGGACGGGGTGTGCAGAGCCACCGGGATGCCACGGCGCGCGGCGGCCGCAATGACCACACCGGAGGCCTGCGCCACCCCCATGACCGTGCTGACGTTGAGCTGGGAAAAGACCCGCTCCACGGCGAGGACCTGGGGTTCGTAGCGGTCCAGCCACTCGTCGATGGACGTGGCGATGACCAGCAGCCGCTGGTCCAGGCTCTCCTCGGGTGAGGTGCCCACAACGCCGAAGGCCACCAAAGTGGCCCGCCGGTTCCGCTCGACGTCGACAACGCCGATCCCGCAACGGGTGAGGCCCGGGTCGACCCCCAACACGCGCAGCGTCACGGTTGGGCCGTCAAGACCGGGCCCCAAAAGTCACGTTTGGGTGAGCGGGTCACTCGGCTTCCAGTGCGGCCTGCACTTCGTCGCTGAGGTCGGCGTTGCTGTACACGTTCTGGACGTCGTCGAGCTCTTCCAGGGCGTCCACCAGCTTCATGAACTTCTTGGCGGCATCAAGGTCCAGCGGCACCTGCATGGACGGCACAAACTCGGCCTCGTCGGTGTCGTACTCAATGCCGGCTTCCGTGAGGGCATCGCGGATGGCCTGGAGGTCGGTCGGCTCGGAGTGGATCTCGAAGCTGTCGCCGTTGTCCTTGACTTCCTCGGCCCCGGCATCCAGCACGGCCATCAGGACGTCGTCCTCGGCCAGGCCGTTCTTCGGCAGCGAGACGACGCCCTTGCGGGAGAAGAGGTAGCTGACGGAGCCGGGATCGGCGATCGTGCCGCCGTTGCGGGAGATGGCGAGCCGGACCTCGGAGGCGGCACGGTTCTTGTTGTCCGTGAGGCACTCGATCAGCAGCGCGGAACCCTGCGGGCCGCGGCACTCGTACATGATTTCGGTGTAATCGACGACCTCGCCGGTGAGCCCGGCGCCGCGCTTGATGGCGCGGTCGATATTGTCAGCGGGCACCGACGTCTTTTTCGCCTTGGTGACGGCCAGTTCCAGGCTGGGGTTGCCGGAGAGGTCGGGGCCGCCCATGCGCGCGGCGACTTCGATGTTCTTGATCAGCTTGGCGAACGACTTGGCCCGGCGGCTGTCAAGGATGGCCTTCTTATGCTTGGTCGTCGCCCATTTGGAGTGGCCTGACATGCTTTACGCTTCTCCTCTGATCATTCGAATAAACAGTTCATGCACGCGCTTCTCCCCCGTCACTTCCGGGTGGAAGGAGGTGGCCAGCAGCTTGCCGGAACGCACTGCAACAATTCTAGCCGTCCCGTCCAGGGATTCGGGGTGGCCGGCTTTGGACGGTTCCACCTGGGCAAGGACTTCGACGCCGTCGCCGACGCGCTCCACCCAGGGCCCGCGGATAAAGACGGCGTGGACCGGGGCCACTGCCCCGCCCGCGGCGCTGAACCCTAACCCCATGAAGTCCAGGTCCGTCTCGAAGGACTCGCGCTGCCGGCCGAAGGCGTTGCGGCGCACGGTGATGTCGAGTCCGCCGAACGTCTGCTGCGGGTTTCCGGCCAGGTCCTTCGCCGGGTCCGCGATCTCGTCCGCCAGCAGGATCATCCCGGCGCACGAGCCGTAAACGGGCAGGCCGGCCTGGATGCGTTCGCGCAGCGGATCTCGGAGCCCGAAGATCCGGGAGAGCTTGTCGATCGTGGTCGATTCGCCGCCGGGGATGATGAGCCCGTCCAGGCCGTCGAGTTCGGCGGGACGCCGGATCCCGACGCCGGCGGCGCCGGCGGCTTCCACGGCATGCAGATGCTCCCGGAAATCGCCCTGCAGCGCCAGGACGCCGATCCGGAGCCCCGTTCCCACGCGGGATTCAGGGGAAAAAGAGGGGGTGGTCATCCCCACAGCATAATGCTCTGCGCCTGCACGGCACGCATGGAAGACGCATGCAGCGGCACCGGGCGTCCGGGTTCCATGCCGCTGCTGGGATATATTACAGAGCATGCTTTACTTCAGCGTTCCGCTCGGCAAGTTCGTCCGCCGGGTCTCCCGGCTCAGGGGCGGAGGCTCGGCCCTCCCCGGGCTTGTGGTCGAAAAAATCGACCCCGATTTCATGCGGCGGACGCTGTCCACGCTGCCGCTGGGGGTCGCCGTCGTCAGTGGCACGAACGGGAAGACCACCACCACCAAGATGGTTGTGGAACTGCTCGAGAGCCAGGGACTGAGAGTCTTCACCAACCGCACCGGCAGCAACTTCACCCGCGGCGTGGCCGCGGCGCTCCTGGGCGAGGTCGACTGGCGGGGCCGGCTCGATGCCGACGTCGCGGTCCTGGAACTGGATGAGGCGCATGCCGTCCACTTCGTCAACAAGGTCCCGCCGCGGTACAGCCTCCTGCTCAATGTCCTTCGCGACCAGCTGGACCGGTTCGGCGAGATCGACAAGACCGCCGAACTGCTCCAGCACATCGCGTCCAAGACCACCGGGACCGTGGTCCTGAACCGGGAAGACCCGCGCGTCGCCCGGATCGCCCAGACCCTGGACGGACCGGAGGTGCTCTACTTCGGGCTCGACGATTCGCTGCTGAGCACCTTCCCCAACGACGACGACATGCGCGCCGCCCCGGGCAGCCCGGTGCCGGCCGCCCCCGCCCGGCCCGCCGCCGACGTCGTGTTGCGCCGCGTGGGCGCCGACGACGCCGATTTCGAGTACGACGGCGCGACGGTCACCACGGGGATGAAACTGCGCGGCGTCTACAACATCTTCAATGCCGCCGCCGCGCTGACCCTGGCCCGCGGCGTCTCCGGCGCCCGCGGCACCGGGACCGACCAGGCCGGCCTGCTCACGGCGCTGTCCAAGGTGGCGCCGGCGTTCGGCCGCGGCGAAAGCCTCGTGGTCGATGGCCTGCCGCTGGAACTGGTCCTGGTCAAGAACCCCAGCGGTTTCCGGCTCGGCCTCAAATCGTTCCCCGCCGCCGGGTACGCCACGATGATCGCGATCAACGACAACTACGCCGACGGCCGGGACATGTCCTGGCTGTGGGACGTCGAATTCGACACGCTCCGCGACGGCGGCGTGGACCAGCTCTCGGGCTCCCGCGCGTATGACATGGCGCTGCGGCTGCAGTACGACGACGTCGCGATCGGCGCCGTCGACACGGACATTGCGCCGGCACTGGCAGCGTTCATCCGCGGCGGCGAGGGCAAGCCGAAGAGGATCTTCTGCACCTACACGGCCATGCTGGCCATCCGCCGCGAGCTGTCCAAAATCACCACAGTGGAGGTGGTCTCATGACCCCCGCGTCCCCCGAATCCCCCGAAACCCCGCACGAGCTGTCCTTCGGGCACGAACTTCCGCCCGAAGATTCCGCGGCCCCCAGCAAGGGAACCATCCGGGTCCTGCAGCTCTACCCGCGGGACATGAACATTTACGGCGACTGGGGCAACGCCCTGGTCCTCGCGCAGCGCCTGCGCTGGCACGGCTACACGCCGGAACTGCTCGAGTACAACGTTGGTGACCCGTTCCCGGCAGATGTGGACCTGATTGTCGGTGGCGGCGGACAGGACAGCGGACAGCTCGTCATCCAGGACGACCTCCTCTCGCGCGAGTCCACCCTGAAGCAGATGGCCGACGAGGGCACCCCGATGCTCGTGATCTGCGGGCTGTACCAGCTCTTCGGGAAATTCTTCAAGACCCGGCTCGGGTCGGTCCTTCCGGGCATCGGCATCCTGGACGTGGAAACCCACGGCACCGACGAGCGCCTGATCGGCAACGTCACGGTCTCCTCCCCCGAATTCGGCAACATCCTCGGCTACGAAAACCACAGCGGCCAGACCACACTGGGACCGGGCGTCGAACCGCTCGGGACGACGGCCAAAGGTACCGGCAACAACAGCACGGACGGCCAGGAGGGAGCCCGCTACCGCAACATCGTGGCGAGCTACCTGCACGGCTCGCTGCTGCCCAAGAACCCGGCTCTCGCGGATTTCCTGATCCGGACCGCCGTCGAACGCAAATACGGCAGCTTCACCCCGGGCACGCCGGATGACTCCTACGCGGTGCTGGCGCGGGAACACGCCGCCCGCCGGCCCCGCTGACCCAGGTGGCAGGCGCCGAGGGCGGCACGGTCCGGATTGGGCGCGACACCCCGGAGCGCGAGGACGTCCTGCAACTCCTGGGCGAACACCTCGCCGACATGTACGCGACCTCCCCGCCGGAAAGCGTCCACGCCCTTGATCCTGCCGCCCTGGCCGGACCCGGCATCAGCTTCTGGACCGCCCGGCAGGACTCCCGGCTCCTGGGCTGCGCGGCACTGAAACACCTGGCTCCCGGCGACGCCGAGATCAAGTCAATGCGCACCGCGAATGCAGCCCGCGGGCGCGGCGTTGCGTCGGCGCTGCTCCGCCACCTCCTGGCCGAGGCCCGGCACAGCGGCTACGAACGCTTGTTCCTGGAGACGGGGAGCCAGGAGTTCTTCGCCCCCGCGCGGCGGCTGTACGAGCGGCACGGCTTCACGGACTGCCCGCCGTTTGCCGGCTACGAAGCCGACCCCAACAGCGTCTTCATGTCCCTGCTCCTGGACGCCGGGTAGCTGCCCGGCAGCCTTCCATGGGCCCCGCCTGCCGTCATCGGCTCCGGACGAAAGCCAGGACATCGCGCGGCACCCGCCGGCTCGATCCTGCCCGGATATGGCCCCATCGCTCGTAGACGATCAGGGTGCAGTCTGGAATCAATTGCGCGGTCTCCTCCGCAACCGTCCTCGGGAAGAACGCGTCCCGGCCGCCGCAGAGCAGCAGGACGGGCGGACGAATGAGCGGCAGTACCGCCCGCGCATCAAACGCGAACTCGGCCCGCGCCTCCGTCAGGACGTCCGCGGCGGGGCATCCGGAGGGGTCCAGCACGCGCCGGCCGACGACAGGTCCCAGCAGTTCCCGCAGCCAGCGGGTCCGCGGCCCCGGTAAGAGGTACTCGGCCAGGACCGTCCCGGCGCGGCCTGGGTCTCCGGCAGCGACGGCGGCGGCCATCCGCTCGTCCACGTCTTTGCCCCACGCGCTCAGTTCGGCCGCCGTGACCACCATCGCGATGTGCCCGAAGGACTCGGGATGGCGGGCGGCCAGGTACTGCCCGATCATCCCGCCGAATGACTCGGCCACCACCAGGCCGACCCGGCCGCCGAACTCCTCGGCGATCAGCTGGGCGTAGTCGTCCGCCATGTCGGCGCTGGTGTGCGACGCCGGCATGTTCCGCCGGCGGGTGACAATCCAGATGGCGTACCCGGCCTCCTGATAGGCGGCAAACTCCCGCCGGAACAGTCCGCGCAGCACCCCCTGGGGCACGAAGCTCCCCGGTCCGCCCTGGACGAACAAGAGCGTCTTCGGGCCCCGGCCCCACGTCAGGTATTCCATCCCGTTGCTGAACGTCCCGCTCCGGGATTCCCGATCCCGCCGGTTTACCCGGGCCATGGCGCCGGCCTACGGTGATATCTGAGTCGTCGGCTGCGGCGTCGGCTGCGGCTGCCGCAGCAGCTCCGCGAACTCCGCCGGCCGGGATGCCGGCCACCAGTGGCCGCTGTCCACCCGGATCACCGTGAGGTCATCCACCCAGGAATCCAGTCCGTCCACGAGGCCCGGCGACAGGAAGGAATCCTTCAGCGGCACCACCACCTGGACGGGCAGCGTCACGCGGCCGCCGGCCGGCCAGTTCACCGCCGAGAAGAAATTTGCGCGGTAAAGAGCCAAGCCGCGGATGGGATCATCGCCGACGTCGCGCTTGGCCATCTGCCCGTAGCGTTTCGTGAGGAAGAGGCGCCAGGCGGCCTCCGGCAGCTTCGGCACAAGGAACGCGGCGATGTACCAGCTGCGGGCCAATTGTCCGGCCAGCTGCGGCCACGCCCGGGGACGTGCATACCGGCTCCGCACCCAGCGGGCGAAGTGCCGCAGGTCCGGGCCCGAGATGGACGTGTACCGGCCGATCAGGCCCGCGGCCCTGGGGTCCTGGACGGCGGCCCAGCCCTGGATCGAGCCCCAGTCATGGCCCACAAGATGGACGTCCGTGGCGCCGACGGCGGCCAGCACGGCGAACATGTCATCCACGAGCGTCTTCAGGGTGAAGTCCCCGGGGAGGCCGACGACGGCGGACGCGCCCGCGTTCCGGGTGTCGTAGGCGACCACGTGGTGGCTTCGGGCCAGATCACGGATGGCCGGCAGGAAGACCTGATGATCGTCCGGATAGCCGTGTACCAGCAGCAGCGTCGGCACTTCCGGTCCCGGCTCCCTGCCATACTCGAACACTGCAAGCTCAGCCCCGCTGGACGCGACGGTGCTCCGCCGTTCGTTGATCATCTCCATGCTGCCCAAGCTTAGGACCCCGGGGTGAGAATAAGCTCATGGGCGCCCGCCGCCGCGGCSCCCATCGACTCCAGCACGGCCGCGGTGCGCCGGCGCGTGGCTGCGTCCGCCGCCGTTCCGGCGCAACGGCCCTGCGGCGCGTCGGCCGCCACCGAACACCAGCGGTAGGGTCCGCGGACCATCACCGACGGTGCCCAGGCCAGGTCCGAGGCGGCCCAGGACCCGGACGCGTCCTGGCTGAACTGCACCCGGACCAACAGGCCCTCGTTGTTGACCACGAACGACGGCGAGAGCTCGGTGATGCCGTTGCCGAGCCCATACACAATCCAGGTTCCCTTGTACTTTTCGATCGGCAGCACCGAATGGCTGTGGTGGCCGTAGATCAGGCTGAACAGGCCGCTGTCCACGAGCGCATGGGCGACGTCGCGCTGCTGGGTGTTGGGCTCGGCTGAGTACTCCTCCCCGGCGTGCATGACCCCCAGCACAATGTCCGCGCCCAAAGCCCTGGCCTTGCGTGCTTTGGAAATCATGGCGTCGGGATCGAGCAGGTCGACCTGCCAGGGCTGCTCGGCGCGCAGCCCGTTGAGGCCATATGCGGCATCAATGACGGCGATTTTGGCCGCGGCGGTCTGCAGGATCAGGATGCCCTGGGACTCTGCCTCGGTCCGGTACGAGCCCGTGTGCCGGAGTCCGGCGGCGTCGAGGGCGTCCAGGGTACGGACGAGTCCCGCGGTGCCGCGGTCAACGGTGTGATTGCTGGCGGTCGTGCAGGCCTGATAGCCCACGCCGCGCACGGCGGTGATGATCTGCGGCGGAACGTTGAAGGAGGGATACCCGGAGAATGGTCCGTCCGGGCCGGCCACCGGGGTCTCCAGATGGCAAATCGCCACGTCGCTCTGCTCGATGTAGCGCCGCTGGCCCTCCAGCAGCGGCCCGAAGTCCAGCCCCGTCGCGCCGGCGGCGCGGGCGTCCTCGCGGGCCTGCTGCCAGAGCTGGGGGTGGACCAGCATGTCCCCGGTGACGAGGACGGAGGCGCACCGGGCGGCCGCACAGCCTGGCCCCTTCCCGGGCGTCGGCGTCGGCGTCGGCGTCGGCGTCGGGGTCGGAGTCGGGGTCGGAGTCGGGGTCGGAGTCGGAGTCGGGGTGCCCGACGGCGGCTGGGTAACGTCGGACGTTCCCCCGGTACCGCCGGCCGTGGGACCCGGGGGCTTATCCGGCCCGGCGAGGAGTCCGCAGGATGCCAGCATCGACCCGAGAACAACGGCCGTTGCTGCGGTCAGGATCCGGCCCCGCGGCCTCGCGGTCGTGTTCTCCATGCCGCTCATCCTATGGTGGGCGGCATCACAACACACGGAGCCGATCGTTGAGAAGCGGCCGCCTGCATGAAAGAGTCATTTCATGACCAATCCCCTCCTGAGCCCCAGCACCCTGCCCTATGGACTGCCGCCGTTTGCGGATATCGACGACGCGCACTACGCCGAGGCCGTCGAGGCCGGCCTGGCCGAGCACCTTGCCGAAATCCAGGCCATCGTGGACACCCCGGCGGCCCCGACCTTCGAAAACACGGCCCTCGCCATGGAACGCTCCGGCCGGCTCCTGGACCGGGCCGCCGCGTCCTTCTTCACGCTGGTGTCCGCAGACGCCTCGGACACCATCCGCGACCTCGAGACCCGCCTGTCCCCGCTCTTCGCCGCCCACCAGGACGCCGTCTACCTCAACCGCGGGCTCTACGAGCGCTTCGCGGCGCTGGACGCAACGGTCCTGGACGCGGAGTCCGCCCGGCTCGTGGAGGAATACCTCAAGGAGTTCCGGGCCTCCGGCATCCAGCTCGACGACGCCGGCCAGGAGCGCCTCAGGGACGTCAACGCCGAGCTTTCCCGGCTCGGCACCGAGTTCGGGCAGCGCGTCAAGGAGGGCATGAAGTCCGCTGCCCTGCTGCTGGATGACGCCGCCGACCTCGCGGGCCTGCCCGCCGACGACGTCGCCAGCGCCGCCGAGGCCGCCCGGACCGCCGGGCACGAGGGAAAGTTCCTGCTGACCCTGATCCAGCCGAGCAACCAGCCTGCCATGGCCGCGCTGGCGAACCGGGAAATCCGCCGTCGCCTCTACGAGGCCTCCATCGGCCGCGGCAGCGACGGCGGAAGCTTCGATGTGCTCGACCTGGTCAAGGACATGGTCCGGCTCCGCGCCGAGAAGGGCAGCCTTCTCGGGTTCGCGAACTTCGCCGAACTCAGCGTGGACCGGCAGACGGCACCGGACTTCCAGGCCGTCCAGGCAATGATGAGCCGGCTGGCCCCCGCAGCCGTCCGCAATGCCGACGCAGAGGCCGAGGCGCTGGCCGGGACCGCCGGCCACCCCCTCGAGGCCTGGGACTGGGCGTATTACTCTGCCAAGGTCAAGCGGGAGCGGTATGCCGTGGACGAACAGGCCCTGCGCCCCTACTTCGAGCTGGACCGGGTTTTGAATGATGGCGTGTTCTTCGCGGCAAACGCCCTGTACGGCGTCACCTTCCACGAACGCGCCGACCTCGCCGGCTACCACCCGGACGTGCGCGTCTGGGAGGTTAAGAATTCCGACGGCACGGACCTGGGCCTTTTCCTGGGCGACTACTACACGCGGGAGACGAAGCGCGGGGGCGCGTGGATGAATTCCCTCGTGGAGCAGTCAGGGCTCTTGAACACCCGACCTGTGGTGATCAACAACCTCAACATCTCCAAGCCGCCGGCCGGCGAGCCCACCCTGCTGACGCTGGACGAGCTCCGCACCACCTTCCACGAGTTCGGCCACGCCCTGCACGGCCTGTTTTCCGCCGTCACCTATCCTCGGTTCTCCGGCACGAACGTGCCGCGGGACTTCGTGGAATACCCTTCGCAGGTCAACGAAATGTGGATCATGTGGCCCGAAGTCCTGGCCAACTATGCCCGGCACCACGCCACCGGCGAACCCCTGCCGCAGGAGACCGTGGACAAGCTCAACGCCGCCCAGCTTTGGGGCGAAGGCTTCGGCACCACGGAATACCTCGGCGCGGCCCTGCTGGACCTGGCGTGGCATGTCCTGGACGGCTCTGACATCCCGGATGACGCCGTCGAGTTTGAAGCGAAGGCGCTGGCCGCGGCCGGCGTGGCGCACAGCCTGATCCCGCCGCGCTACCGGACCGGCTACTTCCAGCACATCTTCGCGGGAGGCTGGTATGCCGCCGGCTACTACTCCTACATCTGGAGCGAGGTCCTGGACGCTGACACCGTGGAATGGTTCAAGGAAAACGGCGGCCTCAGCCGCGCGAACGGCAATTTCTTCCGCGCCGAACTGCTTTCCCGCGGCAACAGCCGGGACCCGCTGGAGTCCTTCCGCGCCTTCCGCGGCCGGGACTCGGATCTCGGGCCGCTGCTGAAGCGCCGCGGCCTCGACTAACCCCCGCAGAACGCAAACGACGCCGGGCGGTCACCTAAGAAGGTGACCGCCCGGCGTCGTCGTTCAATCAGAAGCGCAAGGCGAAGGGCGGCGTGATCCGGCAGCGTGCGTAAAAGGGGCCCCGCGCCCCGGGCAGCCGCTCAGCTGCCAACAGGGCGCGGGGAATAGCACGCAGAGGATCAGCGCCGTCCGGCGCCGCCAAAGGCGCGAACGCTACCAGCCGCGCTCGGCGAGGCGGTGCGGCTGCGGGATCTCGTCGACGTTGATGCCGACCATGGCCTCGCCCAGGCCGCGGGAGGCCTTGGCGATCTCGTCCGGGTCGTCGTAGAACGTGGTGGCCTTCACGACGGCGGCGGCACGCTGGGCCGGGTTGCCGGACTTGAAGATGCCGGAGCCGACGAACACGCCGTCGGCGCCGAGCTGCATCATCATCGCGGCGTCGGCCGGGGTGGCGATGCCGCCGGCGGTGAACAGCACCACCGGGAGCTTGCCGGTCGCGGCAACTTCCTTGACCAGTTCGTACGGAGCCTGCAGCTCCTTGGCCGCGACGTAGAGCTCGTCCTCGGCCATGCCGGCGAGCTTCTTGATCTCGGCACGGATCTGGCGCATGTGCGTGGTGGCGTTGGAGACGTCCCCGGTGCCGGCCTCGCCCTTGGACCGGATCATCGCCGCGCCCTCGTTGATCCGGCGCAGGGCCTCGCCCAGGTTGGTCGCACCGCAGACGAACGGAACGGTGAAGTTCCACTTGTCGATGTGGTTGGTGTAGTCCGCCGGGGTCAGGACCTCGGACTCGTCGATGTAGTCCACGCCGAGGGACTGCAGCACCTGCGCCTCGACGAAGTGCCCGATCCGGGCCTTGGCCATGACGGGCACGGACACGGCCGCAATGATCTTGTCGATCATGTCGGGATCGGACATGCGGGACACGCCGCCCTGGGCGCGGATATCGGCCGGAACACGTTCCAGCGCCATCACGGCCACGGCACCGGCGTCTTCGGCGATGCGGGCCTGCTCGGCGTTGACGACGTCCATGATGACGCCGCCCTTGAGCATCTCAGCCATGCCGCGCTTGACGCGGCTGCTGCCCGTGACGTTCTTCGCGGACGCGCCGGCTTCGCTGCTTACATCAGGTGTAGACACAAAAACCCCTATGGGTAGATAGATGACCTCGCCGGGGCGCGGACGGCACGTTCATGCCGTGTCTCGCACACACCGGATTACCGGATCCATTGGCCGGTAAAGCTAATACTATCCCCCGGCCGGGGCGCGGCAGAATTCGGGTTACAGCAGTCGAATCTCGCGCGGGGACAGGGATTCGGCGCGGCCGCCGGGGTGCCGCCTGGCGCTGTCAGGCGGGACGTTCCGTGGCGGTACCTTCGGGTTCCGCCAGCGACTGGCGGTGCACTGTCACGATGCGCTGGATCACCGTCACCAGGCTCGCTGTAGCGAGAAGGCACAGCGTCACGAAGAGCACCACCGGGGTCAGGCCCAGTCCGGTGAGCCCCGTGACCACCAGCACGGACACGAGGCGCTCGGCGCGCTCGGCGATGCCCACGTTGGCGTGGAAGCCCAGGGCCTCGGCCTTGGCCCGCGCATAGGAGACCACCATGCCGAGCACCAGGCAGAGAATCGCGGCGACGGCGACGGCCGGGTTGGCGCCGCCGGTGAAGAACCAGACGGCGACGCCGGCGAACAGGGCGCCGTCGGCCACGCGGTCAAGGGTGGAGTCCAGGAAATTGCCCCACCGGCCGCCGCGGTGCTGCATCCGGGCCATGATGCCGTCAATAACGTCGGAGAAAATGAACGCCGTGATGAACACGGTCCCCCAGAAGAGCTGCCCGAGCGGGTAGAACACGAGAGAGCCGATCACGACGCCGAGCGTGCCGACCACGGTCACGGCGTCGGGAGAGACCCCGATCCTCAGCAGCCAGCGGGCAACCGGGGAAAACAGGGCGGTGAAGAAGCCCCGGGCGTGCCTGTTAAGCATCCTTCTCCCCCGCTGTGTCCTGCGGCGCGGGCATTTCCTGCGGCCACGCGTCGGCGACCTGCTGACGGACCTCACCGAGGGTCTGCGTGACCGCCTTTGTCTGGGCAATGATGGGGAAGAAATTTCCATCACCGCCCCAGCGCGGCACCACGTGCTGGTGCAGATGGCCGGCGATGCCCGCCCCGCCGGTGACGCCCTGGTTCATGCCCAGGTTGAAACCGGAAGGGTTGGCGACTTTGCGCAGCACCCGCATGGCCGTCTGGGTCAGTTCGGCGAATTCCGCCGTTTCCTCGACCGTGAGGTCCGTGTAGTCCGGGATGTGCCGGTAGGGGCAGACCAGCAGGTGGCCCGGGTTGTACGGAAAGAGGTTCAGCACCACGTAGCTCGTCCTTCCCCGGTAGACGATCAGGGAGTCCTCATCGCCACGCTCGGGCGCGGCGCAGAACGGGCAGTCGTCCGGGTTCTTGAACTGATGCTGGCCGCCCTTGATGTACGCCATCCGGTGCGGGGTCCACAGGCGCTGGAAAGCGTCCGGGACCCCGGCCAGGCTGAAGTCGTCCGTCACGGCGTGGTCGCCCGGATACTCCGGCCCGGCCCCTGTGGTTTCCTGCACGCGCTGCCCTTCCGTCTGCCTAGCTGGTCCGGTTTCGGACAGCGTCGACGATCCGCTGTACGGCCTCGGACACGGGCACGCCGTTGTCCTGGCTGCCGTCGCGGAAGCGGAAGGACACGGCACCCGCCTCGGCATCGTCCCCGCCGGCGATCAGCACGAACGGGACCTTGTCCTTGCTGGCCGTGCGGATCTTCTTCGGGAAACGGTCCGAGGAGATGTCCACCTCGGCGCGGATGCCGGCCGCCTTGAGCTGGTCCACAACGTCGAACATGTAGTCGTTGAATGCCTCCGCCACCGGGATGCCCACCACCTGGACCGGTGCCAGCCAGGCGGGGAAGGCACCGGCGTAGTGCTCGGTGAGCACGCCCATGAAGCGCTCCACCGAGCCAAACAGGGCGCGGTGGATCATCACGGGCCGCTGCCGGGTGCCGTCGGCGGCCTGGAACTCGAGTTCGAAGCGTTCGGGCAGGTTGAAGTCCAGCTGGATGGTGGACATCTGCCAGGTTCGGCCGAGCGCGTCCTTGGTCTGGACGGAAATCTTGGGGCCGTAGAATGCCGCTCCGCCCGGATCCGGGATGAGCTCGAGCCCGGAGGCTTCGGCCACCTCGGCGAGGGTGCGGGTGGCTTCGTCCCATGTGGCGTCGTCGCCTACAAACTTGTCCTCGTTCTTGGTGGAGAGCTCGAGGTAGAAGTCGTCCAGGCCATAGTCCTTGAGCAGGCCGAGGACGAAGTTCAGCGTGCTGGTGAGCTCGTCCTTCATCTGCTCGCGGGTGCAGTAGATGTGGGCGTCGTCCTGGGTCATGCCCCGGACGCGGGTCAGGCCGTGCACCACGCCGGACTTCTCGTAGCGGTAGACCGAGCCGAACTCGAAGAGCCGCAGCGGCAGTTCGCGGTAGGAGCGGCCGCGGGACCGGAAGATCAGGTTGTGCATGGGGCAGTTCATCGGCTTGAGGTAGTAGTCCTGGCCGGGCTTGCGCACGGTGCCGTCCTCGTTCAGTTCCGCGTCGATGTGCATTGCCGGGAACATGCCCTCGCGGTACCAGTCCAGGTGGCCGGAGACTTCGTAGAGGTGGCCTTTGGTGATGTGCGGGGTGTAGACGAAGTCGTAGCCGGCATCGACGTGGCGCTGGCGGGAGTAGTCCTCCATGGCCTTGCGGATAATGCCGCCCTTGGGGTGGAAGACCGGCAGACCGGAGCCGAGCTCGTCCGGGAAGGAGAACAGGTCCAGCTCCGCGCCGAGCTTGCGGTGGTCGCGGCGCTCGGCCTCGGCAATGCGCTCCTGGTAGGCCTTGAGCGCGTCCTTGGTGGGCCAGGCGGTGCCGTAGATGCGCTGCAGCTGCTGGTTGTTCTGGTTGCCCAGCCAGTAGGCGGCCGAGGAGCGGGTCAGGGCAAAGGCGTTGGAGATCAGCTTGGTGTTCGGCAGGTGCGGGCCGCGGCACAGATCGCACCAGATGCTGTCGCCGCTCTTGCGGTCCACGTTGTCGTAAATGGTGATGTCGCCGGCGCCGACCTCGACGTTGACGCCCTCGCCGGCCTCGGCGGCGTCATTCTTCCTGCCCAGCAGTTCGAGCTTGTAGGGCTCGTCCTTCATCGCTTCGCGGGCCTCGTCCTCGGACACCACGCGGCGAACGAACTTCTGGTTCTGGTTGATGATCTTCTGCATCATCTTTTCGAGCTGGCGGAGGTCTTCCGGGGTGAACGGTTCCGCGACGTCGAAGTCGAAGTAGAAGCCGTCCGTGATGTAGGGGCCGATGCCGAGCTTGGCGTCGGGGCGCAGCTGCTGCACGGCCTGGGCCATGACGTGGGCCGTGGAGTGGCGCAGGACGTTGAGCCCGTCCGGGGAATCAATGGTGACGCCCTCGACATTGGCGTCCTCGGGAAGGGGCTGGTCCAGGTCCTTCAACTCGCCGTTAACGCGGGCCACAACGACGTCGCGGCGCTCAAAGAAGAGTTCCGCGCCGGTGGTCCCGGTAGTCACCTTGGTCTCTTCGCCGTCGACGAGAAGGGTGATCTGCTGGGCATCTGACACGGGTGTCTCCTATTCAAAGTTAAGGCTTCGTAGCTTGTGGCGTACGGGGACCACAGCCAGCCTCGTCCATGCTATCGGTTTCTCCAGAGGCCAACCAACGCGCCACGAGCGAGCCGCACCGCCGGCCGGTCAGCCGCCCAGCCCGGTGATGGCGAGGTTCCTGCTGATCCCGTCCAGGGGGCTGGACAGGGGGCCGGACAGGTAAGGCTCCTGCCGGCCGGCGGCGCCGGGAGCCGATGCCGGAAACGGGAGGGTCTCCGGGCGGCTGAGGTCCCAGGCCATGGAGGCGCTGATGCTGATCCCCCGCGGCCCGGTCCGGCGGGTGGTGCCGCGGATCAGGAGCAGGCGGGTGCCGAACAGCAAGGGTCCGGACTGCTCCTGCGCCTCGTGGAAGAACACCGAATCCACACAGCCCGTGCCGTCGTCGACGCTGATGAACACCACCCGCCGGCCGCCCCTCATGGGCGGGGTCTGGGTGGCCACCCGGACCCCGGCCACCAGCACCTCCGTGCCGTTGCGCAGTCCCAGCAGCTTGTCCGCGGTGGTGACGCCCAGCCGGTCCAGCAGCGGGCGGTGGCTGGTCATGAGGTGCTCGCTGACGTCCACAGCCATCAGGTCCAGTTCCGCGCGGACGTTATCCACCATGCTGGGTGCGGGCAGTGCCGCCTTGAGGTTCGTCAACTCCACGTCCCCCAGCGGCAACGCCAGCTGGCCCTGAATGACTTCCACGCCCTTACGGAGGGGGCGGGCCTGGAGTTTTTGCAGGTGCTGGACAAGATCCGCCCGGTTGGCTTCTCCCCCGGACGCCCGGTGCAGCGAATCGAAGGCGCCCAGCTGGGCCAGTCGCTGGATGCTGGGCCGGCTGAGCCGCGACCTGGCCCTCAGGTCCGCCAGGGAGTCGTAGGGCTGGCCGGCCACAATCCGCTTCAGCTCGGCGCCGGAGAGCCCGAAGATGCCGTTCAGGCTCAGCCGGATGCCCAGCCTGCCCCGGTCTGGTCCGGATTCCACCCGCTCCACCCGGTACTCGGCCTGGCTCCGGTTGATGTCGAGGGGAAGGATGGGGATCCCCAGCCGGCGGGCCTCGGCCACGAGCAGGCGTTTGGGGTACATTCCGGGGTCGTGTTCCCACAGCCCGGCGAGGAACGCCTCCGGGTGGTGTGCCTTCAGCCAGGCCGACTGGTAGGTGGGCACGGCGAAGGCGGCTCCGTGGGCCTTGCAGAACCCGAAGCTGCCAAAGGCCTTCAGCGTGCCCCAGACCTTGTCCACTACCTCGGGACTGTAATTCCGGGCCCGCGCCTCCTTCCGGAAAAACTCCTCCACCCTGGCTTCCAACACGTCGTTGCCCAGCGCACGGCGGAACTCGTCGGCCCTCGCCAGCCCGCACCCGGTCATGACGTCGAAGGTCTTGAGGATTTGTTCGTGGAAGACCGTGACCCCGTGGGTTTCCTGAAGGACAGGTTTGAGGTCCGGGTGCGGGTAGACCTCGGGGGCGAATCCGTGCCGGTGCTCCAGGAAGGGCCGGACCATGTCGGATTTCATCGGGCCTGGACGGAACAGCGAGATGTCAATGATGAGGTCGTTGAATTCCCGGGGGGCCAACTTGCCGATCAGTTCGCGCTGGCCAGGGGACTCGATCTGGAAGCAGCCCAGGGTGTGGGTGCTGCGGATCAGCTCAAAGGTGGGTTCGTCGTCGAGCGGGACCGCATTGAGGTCGATGTGACCGTCCTCGGCGATGTAGTCCGGGCCGGTCCCGTCCGGGCCGGCCGGATGCGCGCCGGCGGCCACCACCTCGGCCTTGGACGGGTGGAGCCGGATGACTTCCCGGACGGCGAAGGCCATGGCGCTCTGCATCCGGACGCCAAGGACATCGAGTTTCAGCATGCCCATGGGGTCCATGTCGTGCTTGTCGAACTGGCTCATGGGCAGGCCCAGGCCGCTGGGCTGCACGGGGGTGCGGTCCAGCAGGGTGGCATCGCCGAGGATGACGCCGCACGGGTGCATGGAGATGTGGCGGGGCAGCCGGTCCAGCCGCTCCGTGAGGTCCACCAGCAGGTCCAGCTGCTGGTTCTCGGAGAAGCCTCGCTGCTCCACCCGGTCCGCGAATTCCTTCAGCTCGGGTTTCTCCACGAGGGCTTCGCGGAAGTGCCGGGCCGAGAACCGCCACAGCTGCTTGGCGATTTCCCCGACCTCGCCGTCGTCCATGCCCAGGGCCAGGCCGGCATCGCGCACGGCACCGCGAGCGCGGTACCCGTTCTGCATGCTCATCAGCGTGACGCGTTCGGCGCCGAAGCGCTCAAAGATCTTCCGGTAGACGTTGTGCCGTTCGGCGCTTTCGACGTCGATGTCTATGTCCGGCAGCGTGGCGCGGTCGCGGGAGAGGAAGCGTTCAAAGATGAGGTCGTGCTCGAGCGGGTTCACCTGGCTGATGTCGATCAGGTAGTTGACCAGGCTGGAGGCGCCCGAACCGCGCGCGGCCGCCCGGACGCCCAGGGCCAGGATCATCCGGGAGACCTCTGCGACGGTCAGGAAGTACGAGGCGAAGCCCAGCGAGTCGATGATCCGGAGCTCATGCTCCAGCCTGGCCCTCAGCTGCTGTTCCCGCTGCCCGGAAATGCCCGGGAAGCGGCGGCCGATGCCGGCCTCACACCGCAGGGTCAGTTCGGCGAGCGCGTCGCCGTCGATCCCGATCACGGATGCCTCCGGGACCACGGGCTGTTTCCAACCCATGTCGGCTTCCGGATCCATGCGGCAGCGGTCCGCGAGCGCCTCGGTCTGGGCCAGGAGCCGCTTGAAGTCCGCCGTGCCGTAGCCGGCGGCGTGGATGATCTCCTTGCCCAGCTGCAGCATCCGGGCCGCCGATTTGAGCCAGCCCTGCCCGTTGGGCTGCAGAAGCGGGGCGGCCGAGAGCTCGGGGAGGGATTTCAGTGTCCGGGCCGAGTCCAGCACATCGGCGGTGGCCGCGCCGTCCTCAGCCACGTACCGCACAGCGTTGCTCAGCACGGCGGGCACCCCGTGTTCTGCGGCGAGTTTGAGCATGCGCACCGCGTGGGCGGTGCTCAGCGGTTCCCCGGGCGGGCTGAGCTGGGACACAACCTCTGCCGCCAGCGTTCCGGGGGGCATGGCGTCCAGCCATCGTTTGAACAGGGTGCGGGGCCGCAGGTAGCGCCGGCCGCCCATGGCCCGGCCGACGTCGGAGTCCGGGCCGATCAGCACTGTCAGGACCGGCTTCAGGGTTTCCGGGTGCAGGGTGCGGGAGGCCAGTTCCGCCCGGGTGACGGCCACCGGCACTATTCCCCCGGCCTTGCCCGTGGTGCGGGCGTGGGCGTCGGAGATCAGCCGGCACAGCGCCCGGTAGCCGGCACCGTTGTTGTGTCCGTGCGCCAGCACGACGACGCGTCCCCCGAGCTGGGTACGGTGGTCGCCGTCGTCGTCAAAGACTGCAAGGTCCACCCCGACGATTGCATCCAGCCCGGCTGCCATGCACGCCTTCAGGTGCTTGACGGTTCCGTACAGGCCGTCGCGGTCCGTGCAGGCCAGCGCGGTGGCGCCGTCAGCGGCGGCCGCGGCGGCAAGTTCCTCCGGCCAGGAGACGCCATAGTGGGCGCTGAACGCGGTGGAGACGTGCAGATGGGTGAAACTCATGCTGATTCGGGCTTCCGGAGGGGCTGCAGGGCGTCGTGGATCTTCAGGAGCCGCCACCGGCCGCTGCCGACATGCCGGGTCAGGTCAAGGGTGAGGGTGGAATCCGCGGCGTGATCCCCGGCCGCACGCACCTGGACCCGCCAGATCTCATGGTCCACCAGGCCCGGCCCGCTTCCGAGTGGCGCCCGGCGTTCCTCGGCCCACCATTGGCGGCGTTCGTACCAGCGGACGGGGTCCGCGCAGACCGTGTAGCGCCGGCCGGCCCAGTCGAGGCGCAGGGGCTGGCCCGAGGGCGTGCAGACGACCTCCACGGACTCGCTGAAAATACCCACGTTGCCTCCCGACCCAGTCCGGGCTGGAGCCGGCCCAGTCCCCGCTTCGACTTCCTACGTCCATTCCGCTTCCGGCGCCCCCAGTTCCAGGCCCCATGAATTTATTCGAACATATCTTCGAATAAAATCAGTCTACGTCGGAGAGGCGACAAAACCCAGATCGGGGGTGGACTCACGCAGGTACAGGTAGCAGGATTGAGCCATGAGCTCCCATAACGCACTCCTGAAGCACGTAAGCATCGCCGCCAAGGATCCAACCTTGGTGGCGACTTTTGATATAGACGGAAACATCCCCGGCCAGGGCGCCTACGTGGTGGGGCTCTTGGCAGCCACCCCGGACTATTCCCACCAGCGCAGGATGGGGATCGAGTTCATGAACGGCGAAGCCGTGTCCTTCTACTGCTTCAGCCACGACGGCACCGAGGAAAATTTCGACCTCAAGGGGGTCGAACACTCGGGCAACACCATTACCGGCCATTTCCCGCTTACGACTGTGCTTGGCCTGCCCAAGGGCCATCTCATGACGGCCTTCAGCGATTGTGACGGCCGGGACTACCAGGCCAACGTGCCTGTCGAAGAAGCCCTCTAGGCATCTTCTAGGAGCTGGACTTGTACACTTCCAGCTCGAGCGTGATGAAGGCATCGATCATCGCCCGGTAGGTCTTCTCGACAAGTTCGACGTCGATGTCCTTCTTTTCCGCCGTGGCGCGGACGTGTTCGATGACCCGCTCCACACGCCCGGGCGCACGGACCTCGGCGCTGTCCGCCTTGAGGGTCCCGGCGATCCGGATCAGCCGTTCCCGGCGCCCGATCAAGGACACGATCTGCTCGTCCACCTCGTCAACAGCCACCCGCACGGCGGCGAGCTGTTCGCGGTCGGCCTGGGCGGCCTTGTCGTCTGCGTGATTTGTGGGCATGTGCATGACAGTATCGAAAGATGCAGCCACGAGTCGACTTCATATCGCTAGGTGTCCGCAGTGTTGACGCCTCACGCCGCTTCTACGTCGATGGCCTCGGATGGCCGGTCCACCGGGAAGTCCCCGGGGAGGTGCTCTTCATCCAGGTCAACCACGGCCTCATCCTTTCGCTCTGGGACGCGGGTCAAATGCAGACCGAGGCGGCCACCGATCCCCCTGCCGGCATTGCGTGCATCACGCTCAGCCACAACCTGGCCGGCACGGCGGACGTCGACCGGGTGATGGCCGAAGCCGGGACCGCGGGAGCCCGCATCGTTGCGGCACCGAAGACCCAGCCCTGGGGCGGCTACACCGGCTACTTCGCCGATCCCGACGGCTACCGCTGGGAGGTCGCCTTCAACCCCGACTGGTCGGTCGACGGCGGCGGCAAAGTAACGCTCTGACTCAGGTAACCAGTGCCGCCCCGTGCCTTGGCAGCCGCCGGGCAGCCGCCAGACAGGCCGGCGTACCGCTAGAACAGGCTCCCCACCGGCTGGATGAGTTCCGGTGAGTCATTCCTGACGTTCCCGACGGCGGTGCCGACGGCGTCGATCGTCCAGCCTTCCGCGACGTCGTGCGCCCCGGCCCGGACCAGATCCACGAGCCCGGCCGCATCATCCGCCTGCGGGTCCAGCCACGTCTGCATGGTCTCGCGGTTCATGGGCAGCGGAACCCTGTCATGCAGCGCGGTCAGCTCGGCCAGCATTCCCCCGGCGTAGCCCTCCGGCGGCGAGTCGGTGGTCATGATCGAGGTCGAGAGCATCCAGCGCTCCGGATCACCCTCTGCCTTGGACGGGTCCCGCCACCATTCATAGAGTCCCGCGAAGACAATGGGGCGTCCGTCCTTGGGATGGACGTAGTAGGGCTGCTTGGTGCGGCCCTCGCCCTTCCACTCGTAGTAGCCATCCGCCGGGACGGCGCAGCGGCGGGCGCGGGTCGCTTTCCGGAAGGCGGGCTTCTCCAGCACGGTCTCGCTGCGGGCATTGATCATCTTGGACCCGATGCCCGGGTCCTTGGCCCAGGACGGCACCAGGCCCCAGCGCGCAATGTGCAGTTGGCGGACCGGTTCTCCCTCCACAAGCCGTTCGAGCAGGATCGGCACATCCGCCGTCGGGGCCACGTTCCACGACGGCGGAATTGCGATCTCATCCTCCAGCCCGGCATCGAATTCGGCCAGCAGGTCTCCGACGGCCCGGGCCATCACGTAGCGTCCACACATGGCATCAGCATGCCACCGCACCCATCCCATGTCATCAGGGCTGCCGCCTGAGCCCGCCGAGGTCGCCGGAAACGTGCGAAGTCGCCGGAACTTTCCGGCGATTTCGCATCTTTACCGCGAAGTCGCGTCGGACGGCGTAGGGGGCAGCGCTCTCTGCGGGAATAGCGGGCTGCAGGGTACGGTTGTTGGCAGTGACGTACGACTTCAGTGGGCGCCCGGCCTGATACGCCGGCCCCATCCACTTACTTGAGGAGAACTTCGTGGACTTCACCCCCGAATCCGGCACCATCACTATGTTTTCGACCACGTGGTGCGGCTACTGCAACCGGCTGAAGAAGCAGCTGGACGCACAGGGCATCGGGTACACCGAGATCAACATCGAGGAAGTCGAAGGCACGGCCGATCTCGTCGAGCAGCTCAACGGAGGCAACCGCACCGTCCCCACCGTGCTGTTCCCCGACGGCACCGCCGCCACCAACCCCTCCGCAGCTGAGGTCAAGAGCCGGCTCGCCGCCTAGGCCCTTCCTGCATCCAAGGACACCACCAAACCACGACGGCGCGGCCTCCCAAGGGCCGCGCCGCCGCCCGTTGTGCCAGTAACCAGTAAGTTGTGCCAGCAATCCGCGTTCCAGAACAGAGGAGCTTGTTTCATGGTCCATAAAGTCAAAGCCGCAGTAGTCCGTTCCAAGAATGCCGACGTCACCCTGGAGACGATCCTGGTGCCGGACCCGGGCCCCGGCGAGGCCCTCGTGGACATCCTCACCTGCGGTGTCTGCCACACCGATCTGCACTACAAGCAGGGCGCCATCAACGACGACTTCCCCTTCCTGCTCGGCCACGAGGCCACCGGCGTTGTCAGTGCCGTGGGACCGGACGTCACCGAGGTCGCCCCCGGGGACCGCGTGGTGCTGAACTGGCGGGCCGTCTGCGGCGAGTGCCGCGCCTGCCGCCGGGGCCAGCCGCAGTACTGCTTCAATACCCACAACGCCACCCAGAAAATGACGCTGGAGGACGGCACCGAGCTGACGGCCGCGCTGGGCATCGGTGCCTTCGCCGAAAAGACCCTCGTAGCGGCCGGCCAGTGCACCAAGGTGGACGACGACGCCGATCCCGCCGCCGTCGGCCTGCTCGGCTGCGGCGTCATGGCAGGCATCGGCGCGGCGATCAACACCGGAAACGTCCAGCGCGGCGATTCGGTCGCCGTGATCGGCTGCGGCGGAGTCGGCACGGCGGCCGTCGCCGGCGCGGCGCTCGCCGGCGCCACCACCGTGATCGCCGTCGACATCGACGCCAAAAAGCTCCAGCGCGCCAAGGACCTCGGCGCCACCCACACGGTGGACTCCTCCGCCGTCGACCCCGTCGAAGCAATCCGCGAACTGACCGGTGGTTTCGGCGCCGATGTGGTGATCGACGCCGTCGGCCGCCCGGAAACATACAAGCAGGCCTTCTACGCCCGGGACCTCGCCGGCACGGTGGTCCTGGTGGGTGTGCCGAGCCCCGAGATGACCCTGGAACTGCCGCTGCTGGATGTGTTCGGGCGCGGCGGCTCCCTGAAGTCCTCCTGGTACGGCGACTGCCTGCCTTCGCGCGACTTCCCCACACTCATCAGCCTCTACCGGCAGGGCAAGCTGGACCTGGACGCCTTCGTGACGGAGCGGATCACGATCGACCAGATCGAGGAGGCCTTCACGAAGATGCATGCCGGCGCTGTGCTGCGCTCGGTGGTGGAGCTGTGAACGCCGGCCCTGTGAGCATCCGGATCGACCGGCTGGTCACCTCCGGGACGTTTTCCCTCGACGGCGGCACCTGGGATGTTGAGAACAACGTCTGGATCCTCGGGGACGACGCCGAATGCGTCATCATCGACCCGGCCCACGATCCCGCTGCCGTGGCCGCGGCCGTCTCGGGCCGGAAGGTCACCGCAATCCTGCTCACGCACGGCCACGATGACCACATCAGCGCCGTGGGCGAGGTCCGGACTCTCGTGAACGCGCCGGTGTACCTGCACCGGGACGACTGGATGCTGTGGGAGCGGGTGTTCCCCGGCACCGAGCCGGACCACGCCATTGCCGACGGCGACACGTTCGACGTCGCAGGGGCAAGACTCGTGGCACGGCACACCCCCGGCCACTCGCCCGGGTCAGTGTGCTTCCTTCTCGAAAGCGCAGGCACCGTGCTTGGCGAAAATACAGTGTTCAGCGGGGACACGCTGTTCCAGGGTGGCCCCGGGGCGACGGGCCGATCCTTCAGCGATTTCCCGACCATCATCGAGTCCATCCGGACCCGGCTCCTGCCGCTCCCGGCCGACACGACGGTCCGGACCGGCCACGGGGAACCCACAACGATCGGCACCGAAGCGCCGCACCTTGAGGAATGGATCGCCCGCGGCCACTGACCGCGTCCGCGGAAAGGCCCGGTCCACTGCTTCCGGACCGGGCTTTTCCGCCATAGGATGTGGGGCCATGAGCTCTCACCCCAGCATGGATCCGGCAACACTGGCCGCGGACCTGCGTACCCAGTTCGATGCATTCCTCGACGAGCATCGTGCGGACCTGCACGCCTGCCTGGACGGGCTCACCGAAGAGGAGGCCCGGGCCTCGCTGGTGCCGTCGCGGACCACCCTTCTGGGGCTGGTCAAGCACGCCGCCTTCGTGGAGAAGGTCTGGTTTGACGAGGCCATCACGTGCCGGCCCCGGGCGGTGATCGGCATTCCGGCCACCCCCGACGAATCGTTCATCCTGGCGGACGACGACACCATCGCGGGCCTCCAGGCCGCCTACCTCCAGGCCTGCGGGGACTCACGGCGTCGGGCCGCTTCGCTCGGCCTTGACGACCTTGTCAGAGGCAACCGGCGCGGCCCGCTGCCGCTGCGGTGGGTCTACCTGCACATGCTCAGGGAACTCGCCCAGCACTGCGGCCACGCGGATATTCTGCGCGAGCAGATCCTCGCTGCGCGCACCTGACGGCACCGGCCGCCCGTGTCAAGGTTCTAAACCAGAAGACCCGCATTGCACCATGGGTGCGGGTGAGCGCGGATGCGGCCACCCCCGATTGGTTTTCACAGGGCCGCATCCGCGCTGGTCTAGGGAAGCCCGGGTTCCGGCTCTGGTTCCGCGTGCCGGCGGCGTAATCGCGCCCCGGCCAGCTCACACAGCACAGCGGGGGCGCGCAAGGAACCGGGCCGGCCGGATGTCGTGTCCGATCTCAAGGCGAACGCCGTGAACGGGGCGACGGCACTGCCGGCGACAACGACTTTGATGGCCATGAGATAGGAACTCCCGCAACGAAGTTAGCAGCCTCTGCATGACCAAAATCAGAATATCAATTGCATTTGCCGCACAAAAGGAAAAGAGAGTAACAATTAACCTGCGGCTTTTTGGGCCGGCATCCCCGTAATCCGTGGCTCACCGTCTCTACAGTCCGGAAAGATGTGGGATGCGGATGAGGTCAACCGGCCGATGCGCTGGCCCATTTCGTGGACGGGGCGTATTCCGGGTAGTAACGCTGGATCTCTTGAACGGTCTTGCCGGCCCTCACCATTCGCTCAACGGACACCATGCTCCGGACTTCCTCGTCCGAGGACCGGGTGCTGTTCCACGGTCCCATCGTTCGGTAGCAGAAGTCATTCGGATCGTTCAGCCTGGCTTCGTTGTAGCACTCGGGATGATTCGAGGCATCAACTGCCGTGCCAGCAGGACCGGATTTCGATGCTCCGAATGCGGCGGACAGCCCCAGCGCGAGAAGTGGCGTGAGCGCCACGGCTGCAATTCCAGTTTTCATTCCTTTATTCATGGTTCCCCCAATTGGCCAGAAATATGTTGGCGAGCCTACCGCACAGGTGCCAGGTTTCCCGAGCGACGGTGTTTTCCCCTCGGTCATGGAGGATTCGGCAGTTTGCCTCGCCGGAATCGCAGTTGGGTCTTGATCCACTCGCGGTCTTGGGAAACAATGTTCGCGGCGTAACGGGCCCCGGAGAAAGGGTTTCAATGACAGCGCGGGATACCTCCTCAGTCGGCGCTCCGTGCTGGGTCGACACCTGGCAGCCCGACCCCCAGGCGGCCAAGGACTTCTACGGTCCGCTCTTCTGCTGGACTTTCGACGACCCCATTCCGATGCCGCCCGGGCTCGACGGCTTCTACTACGCCGCCCGCCTCCGCGGTCAGCTGGTTGCCGGAATCGGACAGGCGCCGCCGCAATCGCCGCCGGGGTGGATAACCCACGTGCGTGTCGTAAACGTCGGGGAAGCCTTGGCTCGTGCCGAGCGGGCGGGGGGCAAGCGCCTGGCGCCGTTTGGTGCCGGCCCGGATGACCGTATTGCTGTGCTCGCCGATGCCACCGGCGTCCCGTTCTGCCTGCGGCAGGCAGGAGGGAACGACGGCGCCCAGCTGGCCAATGAGCCGAATTCCTGGGCCATGAGCTCGCTGCACACCACAGATGTCGGGCGGGCCCAGGCGTTCTACGGTGCAATGTTCGACTGGGAACTCGAACCCGTCCCGAACGCCCCCTTCTCGCGGTGGCTCCGCTCCGGCCGGGTAGTGGCGGTGGTGGCAGCCACGGACGGCGTCGCGGTCCCGCCGCATTGGAGCGTCAATTTCGCCGTCCGCGACGCGGACGCCATTGCCCGGCAGGCCGTAACACTGGGTGGCAGCATCTTGATGGCGCCCATGGACACTCCGGGATTTCGCAGCGCCGTGATCAGGGACCCCCAGGGCGGCACCATCGCGGTCAGCGCAACCACCGGCTGACGCTTGCTGGAGAGCATGAGCGCCACACCGATTGGCGGCGCTGGTAGGGTCAGCCCATGGATGAAATTTTGGGGAAGTTCATCGACGATTTCGCGCGGCTCGTGGAGCTCGCGCAGTCCGGGCAGCGTCGGGGGCAACCGGGAACCCAGCTGCTGACTACGCTCACCGAGCATTTGGCGGTCCGGGCCGAATCAGTGTCAGTAGTGGTTGAGGAGATTCCGCCGCACCGATTCGTGGACGCAGACATCCTCATGGAAGAGCTCGCCGCCGAGGATCCTGAGTTCCGGCTCGTGGGCATCGGCGGCGGCGACCAACGCCACCATCACTCGCTGAGCGACATGCTGCAGCAGTCCCAGCTATATCCGCAGTTCCCCCTGTCCCAGCCGGACTACGCCAACTTAGCTGTCGGGCCGGACGAACAACGGCAGGCCGTGGCACTGGGGCTCTGGCTATTCAGCCATGGAGGCAGTCCCATCGCCGTGCTGCAGCGGGACGCCAACCCCCGGTATGGCCGGCAGTCAGCGTCCCTTGAGGTTTTGGCCGGCGCTACAGATAAGGCCGCACGCTTCCTCTCGGAGTTCCGCCGTGGGATGCAGCACCGCAGCGTGCTCAAGGGACAGGTCATTTCCCTGGTGATGGGTGAGTATGGTCCCAGCGCGGCCGGGGTGACGTTCCATGCACGGCCAGTCCTTGCCGCGTCGGATGTCATCCTGCCGGATGGCCTGCTGGAGAAAGTGTCGGACCACGCCTTAGGTATCGCCGAGCACCGCGAGTCTCTGATCAGGTACGGCCAGCACCTCAAACGCGGCGTCCTGCTCTACGGCAGGCCGGGGACGGGCAAGACCCATACGGTGCGGTATTTGTTGAGCCGGAGCGAAGGTGTCACAGCAATCCTTCTTTCGGGAGGATCGCTCGCCAGGATCTCAGAAGCCGCCACCATGGCCAGGGCGCTGCAGCCCTCCATCGTGGTCCTTGAGGACTGCGACCTCATCGCCGAGGACCGCAGCTTCGGGCACGGACCCCAGCCGCTGCTATTCGAGGTGCTGGACGCCATGGACGGTTTGGCCAGCGATGCCGACGTGGCATTCGTCCTCACCACCAACCGCGTGGACATGCTGGAACGCGCCCTGGCACAGCGTCCCGGCCGTGTGGACCTGGCCGTGGAAATTCCCATGCCAGCCCAGGCGGAGCGGGTTGCACTGATCAAACTGTATGCCCGCGGTATTCCCCTCAGTCCGAACTCGATTGAAGACGCCGCCGCCCGCACCGAAGGCACCACCGCTTCGTTCGCACGCGAACTCGTCCGCCGTGCGGTCGTTGCCGGCGCATTGGACGGCGTGCCGGTGGCGGACCATCATCTTCAGAAGGCTGTGGATGACCTGATGGCCGACAGCGCCGCGCTCACCCGAAGCCTTCTCGGCAGCGGCACCGGAGACGGCTCTGAGGGCATGGGCGGACCGTTCCCCTGACCGCCGGCGGCCTTCCATCCCGGGGGTTAGGACGTACCGCGCCAGTGCGCTTGGGCCCTCAGCGCCGCCAGCGGTACGGGGTGGTCGTTGAGACTCGCAGCAATCCATAGCGTTCCAGGATCGGTCGCGAATATTGAGTCGAGTCACTGTGGATGAGTCTCTTGCCGAGCGTCAGCGCGGCCCGGGCCCGGGCGGCCGTGAGGGCCCGGTAGATACCCTGACCACGCCATTCTGGTCGCGTCGCCCCGCCCCAGATGCCCGCGAATTCCGTATCCGGCACCGGCTCGAGGCGGCCCGCGCTCACGATCAGTCCTTCGTGTTCGGCTACCCACAGTTCCATGCCGTCGTCGCGCGCCATGCGTTTCAGGATTGCGTCGGCGTTGCCGTCGGAGACGTCAACGCCGAAAACCTCGTCCTGCATCGCGCTCATGGCGCGGATGTCCCGTTCTGCGCTCACCGGCCGCAGGCTGACGCCGGGCGGGAGCTGGACGTCCGCCGTCAAGGCGTTTGCCGGTCCGATCATGATCGACTCGGTCTCATCAGGCTCAAATCCGTTGTCGAGCAGTGCCCCGTGGAGCCCGGGCGCATGATCGTGACCACGGGTTTTCCACTCGACCCGCACGATTGCGGGATCGCTGCGGTAAAACGCGAGCGCTTCGGCCACCCACTGCGCGATCGTCAGGGCGTTGGCCCCATCGAGGTTCTGATAGGTCACGAAGCCCCTGCCGCCTGCGAAGGTCACCAGCCGCAGCGGACCCAGCCGTTCCACGCCGCTGGCACCGGGCGTCTCTGCAGCTGTCCGGAGTTGCTGGTCGTACGCCACAAGAAGTTCTTCAGAAAGAGTCATCGGCGTCCACCCTACAGCCACGCCGGACGCCGGATACAGGACATAGGACACCCGGCGCTCAAGTTCCCTCACCGAGGGGCAACCCGGCCGGAGCGATGGCTAAGTGTCACCTGCACTCCTGCCGCCGCCCCCAGCGCGGCCACGTGGCGAAGGTCCGCCCCCGCCGCAAGATCCCCCACGCTCCGCTCTGGAGGGCCTCCGCAGCCTCGTCGTACCCGGCCGCAGGCCTCTTCCGCGGCCAGCCCGCGAGGCTTAGACTCGATTGGCTTGAGCAAACAGGGAGAAGTTCGGCATGAGGCTCGTCGTCGATCTCACTAAGTGTCAGGGTTACGCACAATGCGCCTTCCTCGCCCCGGAGGTCTTCACGATCCAGGGGGACGAGGCACTTACCTACGACCCGGACCCTGACGAGGCGCAGCGCACGAGGATCCGGCGGGCAGCCGCGGCCTGCCCCGTCCAGGCCATCCGGCTCGACCAGCTTGAGGAGCCGCACAGGCCGCGGCCTCCCGAAGAAGCCCCGGGAACTGCCGCTGCCGCCGGGGGCAACGGGGGCACGTTCCTTCGATCCGGCAGGATTGTCATCGTGGGCACGTCACTGACCGGGCTCCGTGCGGCGGAGCGGCTGCGCGAGGAAGAGTTCACGGGCTCGCTGACTCTCATTGGTGAGGAAGCGCACGAGCCGTATGACCGGCCGCCGCTGTCGAAACAGGTCCTGGCCGGGTCGGTGCCGTCCGATGACACGTCGCTGCCGCGCCGCCGGGCAATCGACGCCGACTGGCGTCTGGGCGTCGCGGCCACGGGTCTGGATCTCGCCGCCAGGCAGGTGCATCTCGCCGACGGTGGCCGGATCGGATTCGACAAGTTGTTGATCGCCACTGGGGTGCGGGCCCGGTCCTGGCCAAACGCGGCGGAGGCGGCGCTGGCAGGCGTGCTGACCTTGCGGACCCGCGAGGACGCGGCAACGCTTCGGCAGCTCCTGGCCGCGCGCCCTCGCCGGGTCCTGGTCATTGGCGCCGGGTTCATCGGCTGCGAAGTCGCTTCGGTGTGCCGCGAACTTGGCCTGCCGGTCACCGTGGCGGAGGCGGGCCCGGCACCGCTCGGCGCGGCGCTCGGCAGCGTGATCGGTGCAATTGCCGGAGAGCTTCAGATCGAGAACGGCGTGGATCTGCGCTGCGGCGTCAGGGTCGTTGCACTGGAAGGCGATGCCGGCGGACAGCTGCGCCGCGCCCGCCTCTCCGATGGCACAACACTTGACGTGGACATCGCGGTCGCCGCGCTGGGGACCGTTCGTAACGGTGATTGGCTCGCAGGCTCCGGATTGGCGAGCGGCGTGTGGGGTGTCGCGTGCGACGCCGGCTGCCGGGCTTTCGACGTCAACGGGCTGGTCACCGATGACGTCTTCGTCGCCGGCGACGTATCCCGCGCCCCGCAGCCGATGTTCGGCTACCAGTTCCTCGCCGTCGAACACTGGGGCAACGCGATCTCCCAGGCCGAGGTTGCAGCGCACAATATGGTCAGCGGCGAAACCGAACGGTGGCCGCACCTGGCTGTGCCCAAATTCTGGTCCGTCCAGTTCGGCACCGAAATCAAGAGCGTGGGTGTGCCCTCGGTCGCCGATGAGGTCGCCATCGTGCAAGGATCGGTCGGATCTCGGCGGTTCCTGGCCGTTTACGGCTACAAGGGCCGGATCGTGGCTGCAGTGGCGTTCAACCAGAACAAATGGCTTGACTTCTATGAACCGCTGATTGACCAGGCGGCGCCCTTCCCGCCGTCGTTCCACCATATTGACGAGCCCGAGGATGCGCAGCCCGTACCGGCCGGGTTCCAGCCCGCCGCCAGCCCCACCCAGGATGCGACCGTCGTCGTGACCGGTCACTATCCCAATGAGCGGCGCGCCAGATTGACTGACCGCCGCCTCCCGTAAAGCGCCGCACCGGAGGCCGGCAGCCACCGGCCCACGACCCAAGGAGCCTTCGCCATGGCCGAGCCCAGCACCTGGGAGCAGATCCTCGACTACACCAACCGGGCTAACCCCTACCCGTTCTACGACGAACTCCGCAAAACCCCCGTGAGACGACTTCCGGACGGCAGCTATCTCGTGAGCACCTACGCGGAGATCGCCGCCCTGTTGCACGATCCACGGGTCAGCTCCGACATAACCCGCAACCCGGCTGCCGCCGCGGCGGGCGCCGCCGTCGGTGAGGACGGGGACGGGGACGGCGCCGGCATGACGCCGACTTTCCTCAGCATGGATCCCCCTGATCACGACAAGTTCCGGCGGATCACCATGCGGCATTTCGGGCCGCCCACGACGCCTGGCAGGGTGGCCGGGATGGAGGCGCGGATGGCGGAAATTGTCACCGATCTGGTCGACAATATGTCGGACCGCGGCCGGATCGACGTCGTCGATGATCTGGCGTATCCCCTGCCCGTCACGGTGATCTGCGAACTTCTCGGTGTGCCCCCGGGAGATGAACAGCGCTTCCGGGTCTGGGTGGACCTGGCCCTGCAATCGACCGATCCCGGACTCGATCCCGAAACCCAGCAAAAGAAGAGGATTGAAGCCGGCACGGAACTGCGAGCGTTCATGCAAGAGCTGGTCGACGCCCACCGGCAGGCCCCGGGGACTGACCTGCTTTCAGCGATGGCCACCGATGATGGCCCGGAGGGCCGCATGCCGGACGAACAACTGGTGAGCACCGGGCTTCTCCTGCTTATCGCCGGACATGAAACCACCGTGAACCTCATCTCCAACGGCGTACTGACGTTGCTCCGCCACCCGGCCGAGCTCCAGAGGCTGCGCGCTGACCCCGGCCTGGCCATCCCGATGGTCGAGGAACTGCTCCGCTACGAGCCGCCCGTGCATTTCGTCCCGTTCCGCACCGCCCTCGACGACATCGACATCGCCGGCACCACCATCCCGGCCGGCGCCTCCCTCACCCTGGTCCTTGCTGCGGGCAACCGCGACCCCGCCCACGTGGCTGACCCCGGGCTCTTCATCCCTGACCGGGCCAACAACCAGCACCTCGGTTTTGGGGGCGGGGTTCATCTGTGCTTCGGGGCGCCCCTGGCCCGGCTGGAAGCGCAGATCGCACTCACTGAATTCGCCACCAGGCTGGAGAACCCGCGGCTGGTCTCGGACCCACCGCCGTACCGGCCGAGCCCGTTCCTGCGCGGCCCCTCCCACCTCCCGGTAGACATCGAAGGCGTCCTCGCCCCGGGTAAGCCCCTGCCGACCGTCGCCCGGAAAATGCACTTCAGCGGGTGACGGTTAGAGGTTTCATGGGCAACACACAGGACACCCGTTCCAGTCGTAGGTCGCCAGCGCCCGCCACGCGGTTGTTCCTGCCGGTGTCATCGCACCAGTCAATGTTGTAGGGCACCGCGGTTACGGCGGCATCCCCCACAGCTGTCCGGGCGGGAACGACAAACGTATAGGTGAACCCCCCGGCGTCGTTCATGGCGGTGGTCGTTTTGAAAACCTCCACGCCTGTGGCGTCGGTGACGCTCACCTGGATGCGGGCGTTCTTGCCGTAGCGGGGATTGCAGTCAGAGTCCGGCGCTGCCACCGTCACGCTCTGCCCCGGTTTGGCTTCCGACGGGGTCAGCGAATAGGCGGGCGGGAAACACGGCGGTTCCCCACCACTGGACGACGCGCACCCCGAGATCGAGGCAGCCAGCACCAATGCACCAATCGTGGCACGGATCACGGAGCGCCGACCACGGTCCTTCAGACAGAGAACCATGCCGTCAGTGTCGCTGGTACAGCAGTCGGCGCCTACTGTTGTGCTGAATTCGTACCCGGATCGTTGCCTGCGCCTGCCCGCCGGCGGTTGACCGCCCCCATCAAGCGCAGGCAGAACGCCCAGTAGGCCACCCCCGCGGCCAGCGAGCCTGCCACGGCCAAGGCAGGGCTGATCCCGGCCAGCGGCGGATAGACCACCCAGTGGACCAGGTACGCGTAGAGGGAGGCGCCGGCGAGCACCACCAAGAGGCAGCGGAGGACCTGCGGCACCGGAATGCTGGGCAGCCAGATGAGCAGCAGGATCCCGGCGAGCAGCGTGGCCTCCCGGCCGGGGTTCTCGAAGAATCCCGGAACGGTCACTGCTGCAACGACAGAGACCAGGCAACGCTGGGCGATGGTCCGGGACCGTGCGATAGCCCAACCCAGCGCGAAGAGCCAGAGAGCAGGCGCCGTGTGCGGCACCCCGGGGTTCACCAGCTCATACCGGGTCAGGAGCCCCACGCCGGTCAGCGCCAGCGGAAAGAGCAGGGGGAAGCGCCGCTCGGCGCGGTCCGCCCACGGAACGGCAAGCAGTGCCACGGACCCCACAAGCAGGTAAACAAGAACTTCGATGAACCAGAAATGCCACTGGGTGCTCACCCTCTCCGGCCCGAGGACGGCATTGAGCAGCACGATATTGGCGGGTGAGTAGTTATCGGTGCTCAGGTACGCCACCGCGATGAACGCCGTGCTCGGCACCACGATTCTTGCCACGCTGGAAAGCTGCCGCCGCAGCCGCGGGGCCCGCTTCCCGGAGAGCTGGAAGCGGGCGAAGTTGTAACCGGCCACGGCCATGAGCACGTGGGCCGCACCCTGCCAGCTGAACAGCCCAACGTGCGTGCTGACGATCAGGACGATCCCGACGGCCCGCAGAACGATGCTCGTTTCCACGGGCGCAAAGAAGGGACGACGCGTCCGGACCGGTGCAGTGCGCGGCCGGGGCTCCAGATCCCGGACCGGCGTCACGTGCCAGTCCCGCGGGAGATGGCCCAGCGCCTGTTCCAGCCGCACCGACGCGGCCACATAAGAGAGCGAGTCCCCGCCCAGGGACACGAACGTGTCGCTGTCCGCGATGTCGGCGCACTCCAGCACGTCCTGGAAAATCTTCCGGACGCTGTCCGGAGCATTGTTGTCCGGCGCGCCGGTTTCCGCTGCGGGGGCGGGTGCCGGCCCGGGTTTCGGCCCGGACRGGGCCAGGACGCCCCTGTAGTCGAGCTTGCCCGTTGCCAGGCGCGGGAGATGGTCGACGGCGTGCACCTCAAGGGCGGCTCGCGGCAGCCCCATGCCCTGGGCGAGGACCTTGCCCAGCAGGTGCGCGTCGTGGTCGCCTTCAACGGCGACGACGACGCCGTCGTCCGTCCCGGCGCTGGCCGCCTGCACACCGAGGTCAGCCAGGAGCCGCTCCACCTGTCCCAGATCCACGCGCAGCCCCACGATCTTGACGAACCGGCTGCGCCGGCCCACCACTTCGTAGACGCCCGCCGGGTGCAGCCTGGCGAGGTCGCCGGTGCGGAGCTCCGCAACGGTCCGGCCTGCGGCAAGGTCCGCCGGGCATTCGGCGTAGCCAAGCATGACGTTGGCGCCGCTGTAGACAAGTTCGCCGTGTTCCAGCCCCGGCACGGGGTCGATCCGGAACGAGCCGCCGGGCACCGGGACGCCCACCGCGCCCGGCACCTCGGCCGCCAGCTCCGGAGGCAGGTACGCCATCCGGGCCGTCGCCTCGGTCTGGCCGTACATCACGAAAAATTCCCAGCCGCTGCTGCGGCCAAGTTCGGCGTAGTTCCGCACCGAGTCCGGCCCCAGTCGGCCCCCGGCCTGGGTGACGTAGCGCAGGCTGGGCAGATCCATGTCCGCGAACCCGATCCGCTCGAGTAGTTCGAAGGTGTACGGAACGGCCGCGAAAGACGTCGCCCCGCGGCCTCGGAAGAGGTCCCAGAAGCACGGATCGACCACGGAAAGATCGGTCAGGACCAGTCCGGCGCCGCGGAGCAGGTGGCTGTTGATCACGGACAGCCCATAGCAGTAGGACATGGGCAGCGTCGTGGCCGCGCGGTCGTCGGGCCCGATGTTCAGGTACTCGGAAATCGACTCGGCGTTGGACTGCAGGTTCGCATGCGAGAGCCGCACGAGCTTGGGCGAGCCGGTGGATCCGGAGGTGCTGAGCAGGAGCGCGAGGTCCGGGTGAAGCTCGTGGCGGGTGCCGGTCCGGCGTTCGTCCAGCAGGAGCTGCCCGTTGCCGGGTTGGACAACGACGTCGGGGTCGTAGGCCGCGACGAGGGATTCCAGGGCGGCCGGCTTGTCCTCCGGCAGGAGGATCAGCGGGTGGCCGCCGGCCAGGGCCGCCAGATAGACCACCAGAGAGTCGAGGTCGTTGGCTGCGGCGAGCGCCACGAGGCGCCGTGTGGTGCCAAGCCGGAGGGCGAAGGCATCGACCCGCTCCGCCAGCTCCCGGTACGTCATTGCCAGGGTGTCGGTAAGGATGGCTGGGCTGTCCCCGTAGCTCGCAAGATCGGCGGCAAAGGGCACCCGCATGAAGTCAAGCTGCGTGGTCACCCGGACGATGTTATTAGATTAGGCTTACCTAATCCAAATTAGGGTACGAAAGGTTTGCGTAATCGCCGCGAATCGGTATCCTCCTTACTTAGGTGTACCTAAGTCGGGATTGCATCGGCAATGTTGCCGGGGAAGCCCACTCGGTCCCGTACCCCTGCCTCCACTCCCCCGCACCGCACCGCACTGCTCCACCCCACCGATCCAAGGAAACACCATGCCCAGCATCCCCCTGCCCAAAAATGCCCCCCGGTTTCGGAAGACGCTTGCCCTGTTGGCCGCGGCAACCGCAGTTCCGTTGGCCCTGGCCGGCTGTATGGGCAACCCAAAGGACCCGGGCGCCGCCGGACCCATCCAGGTCACGAGCAGTACCGGCGTCGACGCCCATCTTCAGGGCCTGTTGGACACCGGCACCCGGCAATACTCCGCTTTCGTCGTGGATCAGACCGATCAGCTGGTTACCGGCACGAGGTCATTCGCGGCGGCTTACGCCGCCGGGGATGCGACGAAGGCCCGCGGACTCTATGCCGCCACGCGCATGCACTGGGAGCGTATCGAGCCGGTCGCCGAGTCGTTCGGGGACCTGGACCCCAAGCTCGATGCCCGTGAAGCCGACCTCGCACCCGGCCAGGAATGGACCGGCTGGCACCGGGCCGAGAAGGACTTGTTCCCGCCGGCCGGCTACACTCCCCTCGCACCGGCGGAGCGTGCCGCCATCGCCACGCAGCTTGTTGCCGACACCGAGGACCTGGCCCAGCGGACCCGCACCGTGGAACTCTCCGCGGACAAGATCGGCAACGGCGCCAAGGAACTCCTGGGCGAGGTGGCCACCGGCAAAGTTACCGGGGAGGAAGAAATCTGGTCCCACACCGATCTCTGGGACTTCCAGGCCAACGTTGACGGAGCCCGGACCGCTTTCGAGAGCCTGTTGCCTGCGCTGCAGCAGAAGGACCCGGCCCTGGCCGAAGCGCTCGAGGCCAAGTTCGCCGCCTTGCAGGCCGGGCTCAAGCAGCATTCCACCGGCGCAGGCTTCGTCTACTACAACGACCTCAGCCAGGCCCAGGTGCAGCAACTCGCCTCCCTGGTTGATGCCCTGGGCGAGCCCCTGGCCAAGCTCACTTCGGCAATGGCCCTGTGACCGGCTGCCCCTTCGGCGGCAGCCCCCGCCAGACCCCCGACGGCGGCGCCCCCGAATCAGCTAGCGCACCGGAACCAGCCAAGCCACCGGGAGCCGCCGCCATGCCCGCGCCGCCCGCAGCCCCCGGTTCGGGAAAGGGCCGGCTGTCCCGCCGCGGGCTCCTGTCCCTGGCAGGAGCCGGCGGCGCGGGCGCCGTCGCCGGCCTGGCGGTTGGCTTCCTCAGCCACGATTTCGTCGAGGCCGCGGCCGCCCCAGTGGCAGAGCCCGGCGACATCATCGCCTTCCACGGTGACCGGCAGGCCGGCATCGTCACGCCGGCCCAGGACCGCCTTCACATTGCAGCCTTCGACCTCGTCACGGAGGACCGTGCAGAGCTCATCCGGCTTCTCAAAGACTGGACGGCCGCCGCCGTGGCGATGACCGAGGGGCGCAGCACGGGCAGCAGCGGCGCCGTCGATGGCCCCTACGACGCCCCGCCCGAGGACACAGGTGAGGCCCTGGACCTCGGCGCCGGCAGACTCACCCTCACCTTCGGGTTCGGCCCCGGCTTGTTCGAGAAGGACGGCAAGGCCCGCTTCGGACTCGAGGGGCGCCGCCCGGACGCACTGATCGACCTGCCGCACTTCCCAGGCGACGACCTCCAGCCGGGACGCACCGGCGGCGACATCGTGGTGCAGGCCTGCGCCGACGACCCCCAGGTGGCCGTCCACGCGATCCGCAACCTTGCCCGCATCGGCTTCGGGCAGTCGCGCGTCCGCTGGTCCCAACTCGGCTTCGGGCGGACGTCCTCCACGTCGAGGTCACAGGCCACCCCGCGGAACCTCTTCGGCTTCAAGGACGGCACCAACAACCTCAAAGCCGAGGACACCGCCCTGCTTGGGGAGCACGTGTGGGCAGGCCAGGGAACGCGCCCGGAAGAGGGCTGGATGGCCGGCGGCACGTACCTCGTGGCGCGCCGGATCCGGATGCACATCGAAATCTGGGACCGCACCTCACTGCGGGAACAGGAAGCGCTGATCGGGCGCACCAAGGGCGCCGGGGCCCCGCTCTCCGGCGGCGAGGAATTCACCGCCCCCGACTTCGAGCGCCAGGGGCGCGGCGGGGAACCACTGATCCCGCTGGACGCCCACGTCAGGCTCGCGCACTCGAGCCAGAACGACGGCGTCAAGATGCTCCGGCGCGGCTACAACTACACCGACGGCTCGGACGGCCTGGGGCACCTCGACGCCGGACTGTTCTTCATCGCGTTCGTCACGGACCCCAGGACCCACTATGTGCCCATGCAGCTGGCCATGGCGAAGGAGGACACACTGGCCCTGGAATACCTCAAGCACACCGGCTCGGGCCTGTTCGCGGTTCCGCCGGGCATCCGGGCGGGAGGCTTCATCGGCGAAGGTCTCTTCGCATGATGGCGGCAGTCACCGCTGCGGGCAGCCGCCCGGGAGCCGAAGAGCTCACCGCGTGGCAGACGGGACCGTTCCGGGCAGGAGGACCCGGCTGTGGCGCTTCTCGGCCACAGCCGGATCAAATCTCGTATCTTCCAGGGTCCCTCCGTCGTCGAGCCAACGGCGGTTGGTGTAGAACCTGATAGCCCGATCGTTGCCTTTCTCCACCCAGAGAAATGCCCGGTCATAGCCGAGTTCGATCAACTGTTGTTCCGCGGCCGCGAACAGGACGGAACCTACGCCCTGCGCCCACCAGTCCGGATGCACGTTGATCGCGTGGAGCTGACCGGTTCCCGGGTCCGGGTCGCCGGCAGCAGGGCCGAGGATGGCGAACCCGGCAACCGCATCGGCGCTTTGAACGACGAGGTGAATGGTCCCTTGCCTGGGTTCAAGGATGTTTAGGCGCCAGGCGGATGCCGCGCGGTCGACGTCGAGACCGTCCAGGTACTCATCGGTCATGACGCCGCGGTAAGTGGCCCGCCGGGCCGCGATGTGGATCTCGGCCAGCCGTGCGGCGTCGTGCACGGTTGCTGCCCTGACACTGATGTCCGGAGTGGTCATGGTCCAGAATCTATCAACTGCGGGCACCGGTGCCGGGCGGCGCGCGCGAGGAGGCGGGCGAGGTAGCAGATGACGAGGACGCTGGCTGCGGCGAGGAGCCACGCAGACATCACAGCACGAATCGACTCCTGCGGTGAGACCCGATTCCTTGGAATTTCGAGGAGTTCCAGTGCCCGGCCCGAAACACCCGGAATTAGTTGGAGAATCGGAAAGAAGTGTGGGTCGGTGATGTGTCCGTCAAACAGGACTGGGGTACCGCCGGCGCTCACCAGAACTTCTGCCATGCAGGCGGCGACGTCGAGACGCGCCAAGCGGTTGGCCTGGTCCAGGGATTCGCATATTGCCTCCACTTCCGGATCCCGGTCAGTACCGAAGACAAAGCACGCCGCAGCAATCCGGTCATTCCTGACGACGAATACGCTTCGGGACCGGTCCAGTTCTTTCTGGATCATGGGGCGGAATTCAGCGAGGAGTGTCGCGCGCGACCCAGTAGGTGACCATGGCGCGTGCACGATTTCATACATTTCCGTCCATGCTTCATTCAGTTGATCCAGAGCTATTCGATCTCCTGTGAGGATGCCGCCACAGCGGTTTTCGTTTGCCCATCGGAGCACTTCAATACTCGCGGTATCGATCTGCTCGGGCGGACACATTTGATAGCGCACAGCTCCCAGCGATCTGTAAAACTCGTGCGCAATCGTGCCCGGATGGGCTTTGACGGACAGTGGCATCCAACGACGCCTTTGAATGGATTTCACCAGTGCCGAACCGATACCCTGCCGCCGGTATTGCTCACGCACGAAAACGTTGACCGTGTCCCGAGTTGGATGGACGCGGTTGGTGGCTGAGACAGCGATCCCCACTGGCTCTGCACCGAACTTTGCCACCAGCGATGATCCCCCGGGACGCCATTCATCGGCTCTGGCCCATGGCGCGTCGGCTGCGAAGTGATCGGTATCAGCGGCTGTCGCCGGATTGATCACCAGATTTTTTGCTTGTCCGGTCAGCATCCTGGCAGTCTATTCGTTTCAAAGCTGCGGCTTCCGGACGGCATCTTCGAACAAGGAAACAGGTGCTATCCCACCCAGCGACCGGTTGGAAACAGGAACAGAGGCTTTCGGCCGATTCCTTTGGCGCGGTAGCCTGCACTCACACCCTGTATGCCTCTCCCCCGATCGCGATGAGGTCAAATCCCTCCTCGGGCCAGAAGAGTCCAGCAGAACCGTTTTCTTGGAAGGCCACGCCATGTCAGATTCTGAACTTTCCATTCTCCGTGAGCGGGCTGCCCGCGGTGACAACGACGCCATCGGCGAGCTCATCGAGCTGGCCGCGGAGCGGGAAGATTTCGAGGAGCTGCGGCAACTTGCCGACGGCGGCAGCCGCGACGCTGAGGATCAGCTGGTTGAACTCGCCACTGAGAAGGAAGATCTGGACGAGCTTCGGCGTCTGGCATCCACCGGCAATACGGACGCGGCCGAAGTTCTGGCCGAGCTCACTGAGTAAGCACTCCCGTATTTCGGCCGGGTCACCGCAGCTGAAATTGACTATGTCAATAGTCGCTGCAGCATCTATGCTGCGCTGAGCCGCAAACGCGGCATCAACTATTCCGTCCACAGGATTGATCGGATGTCGGCGATGATTCAAGGGAAAGTGCCCACGTGACGCCGAAAGGGCTGGTGGTGCGCGCAGCGAGGCCGGAAGACGCGGCGGAGGTGCGCCGGTTGTCCATCGCCTTCACTCCAGCCGCACAGGAGGTTCCGCCCGAGGTTTTCCATAGCCGTTTCGCCCGGTTCCTTGCCGACGCCTCATGGTGCCTCCCTGTGGCTCCGGCACGCACCAGGCTGCTCGGCTACGGCCTCGCTCAGGATTTCGGGCCGGGCCTGCGGGCTGACTTCACGACGGGCCGGGTCCATGACGTCTTTGTAGACCCCGACACGCGTCTGGCCGGCACCGGCCGGGCCCTTATGAACTTCATCTTCGATTGGTCACGGGCCAGGCCACAGCCAATGATCCTGGACTGGCAGGCAAGTCCCTCCGCCATCGGCTTTTACGGGGCACTCGGCTTCACCCCCGATCGTGTGGGCGACTTTCCCGAGTATCCGGGCTTCACCCTTGACCACCGATCCGGACACGGCGTGCGCTACATTGCTCTCAACCCGGCGACGGCCCGGGCGATGGAGGGGGACCATTGAAAGCGTCAAAAGAGAACGTGCACCTGCCGCGGCCGGACTGCCCAGCGTCCACTCAGCGGTCCGCGCGGCGAGCCCGGACGCACCGTTCGGCGTCGGGCCGGCCCGTTGCCGCAACCGTATGGGCCGGTGCTGCCGGCACACTGTACTGGCTGGCGGCCAGCGGAGAACCCAGTGCCGCGATGGACGCCGCACCCTCGCTGGTTCTGGTGTCCTGGTTCGTCTATGCAGTCCAGTGGCGCCCGTGCCTCCGCGTTGAGAGCGGCGGGTTTGTGTTGATCAACGGACTGCGCGACCACCGGATACCGTTCGATACGGTTGAGGACGTCGAGGTCCGCTATGCCGTCACCGTCAGGGCCGCGGGCAAGAAGTACGTCAGCTGGGGCGCTCCGACCCCGCCGGGCTCGTTCGACTCCGGCTTTCAGCATGTCAGCGATCTGAAGAGCCGGCCACACAGCATGCTCCCCGGCAATGAGCGCATCCGGCAGCCGGAGGTAGTCACCGGCCGTGACAGGATCGCCCAGGCGTGGCACGACGCCCGCGCCGCTGGACTCCACTCCTCCGGCGGAACAGTGACCACGACGTGGAACCGCCCGGTTCTCGCCACGGGCGGCGCGGCGCTCCTCTGGGTGATCGCTGCGGTCCTGATCCAGCGGGGGTGACAGCGCACGCCGGGCAATGCCTCGGGAGTTCAGACCGAGCGGTACCGGAGCGAGCCGGGAATCTCTCCCCGGGACCCGAGGCCTTCCCCGTAGGCGAACTGTGCCCACAGCGCCCGCATCGCCCGGCCATGGGCATTGATCTCGTCCCACGTCGCCCCCGCCAGGAGTCCGGCGCCTTCCCACGTGCGCTGGTGGCCGAAGAGCAGGGGCAGGTCGACTGTGTGCGCGGCGCCATAGAGATTTCCCGGTGCGCGCCAGGACAGCACGTAGCTGTGGGCCCGGCCGCCCGCACGTACATGCCGCCTGGCAAACTGCCTGGCCGCTTTGCCGTACACCAATTCCGTAACCACCCAGGTGACTGCCTTGAGCACTGCGCTGCCGACCACGGGAATCCTCGCCAGCCGGCCCAGGCGCGGGCTTCGCGGCAGAAACAGCCGGGCTTCCTCCGCCGTGTAGCCGATCAGGATGTCGATCGCCGGGGCAGCGGCATTCCAGGCCCGGTCAAGCCCGGATTCCTCGGGCAGGGGTGAATGCCCGTACTGGATCCCGAACGGCATGGCAGCCATCAGACCGAACTTCCTCGCCGCCCGCGCCACGTCCTCTTCAATAGCGACGACGTCCATCGCCGGAGTCGCGGCGGTAACCGCCTCCGCGGCCACCCCCATGGCGGCGGTCATCCTTTCCCGCCCCCGGGTAATGCCCAGCGGCGCACTTTGAATGATGGCGCGCTGGAAGAGCGACGCCGCGTCAGGGGTCGCCATGAGGTGCGCGACGGCGTCGCCCCCTGCGGATTGCCCGAACGCGGTGACGCGGCCCGGATCGCCGCCGAAGGATGCGATGTTGCGCTGCACCCACCGGAACGCCTCGATCTGGTCGAGCAGGCCCAGATTGGCGGGACGGCCGGTGCTGGTGGACAAATATCCGAAGAGGCCCAGCCGGTAGGTCACCGAAACGACGATCACCCGGGTTTCGGCAACCAGCGCTGCGGGGTCGAAGATCGCCAGATCCCCGGAACCGGACGTGTAGGACCCGCCGTGCAGCCACACCATTACCGGCAGCCGTTCACCGTCGTGGAGATCGGCAGGCAGGGTGATGGTCAGGCGCTGGCAATCCTCGCTGCCCGGAAGTTCGCCGTAGCGGGTGCCGAGCACGTCATCCAGGAAGGGCACCGGCGCCTGCGGGCACGCCGGAGACAGGGATGTCGCCTCGAGCGTCTCGGCCCAGTCGGGTGCCGGCGCGGGCGGCTGAAAGCGTTCCGCGGTGGCGTAGGGAATGCCGGCGGCACGCACGACGGCGCCGTCGCGCCATCCGGTGATCGGGCCACACGGCGGATCGAAGGAAAGGTTCACGTTCATTCCGGTCTAGCTGTTCTTCAGGAGGGCAACGTCGGAGACAAGATCAATGTGCTCCAGCATCGCCGCCGCGGCGGCCGCCGAGTCCCGGGACCTGATCGCGTCGGCGATCTTGCGGTGGGAGGCGAGCGACTGCTCCGGCCGGCCGGGCTGTGCGAGCGATTCGAGGCGCGTTTCCAGGACCATGCCGGCAATGAAGGTCATGAGCTGGGCGAGGACTGCCGAGTGGGCCGCGGCGGTGACGGCCTGGTGGAACAGCTCGTCGCCGCGTGCGCCGCGGTCTCCCGAGGCGACCTCTAACGCCATGGCTTCGAGGGCGTGATCGATCGCGTCCATGTCCTGCTCCGTGCGGCGGGCCGCGGCCAGTTCGGCCAGCTTGACCTCCAGCGTGCTCCGCGCCTCAACGATCTCGGGCAGACGGCTCCTGTGTTCGCGGAGGCCTTTGATCACGGAGGGAACGTTCGGCCGGTAGACCAGCACCGCTCCGGTGCCGTGCTGGACGTCGATCACGCCAAGCACCTCGAGGGCCACCAGGGCCTGCGCCAGGGTGGCACGGGAAACCCCCAACCGCTCGGCAAGTTCCCGCTCGGCCGGCAACGTGTCCCCGGGGCCCAGCTCGGCGGACTCGATGAAGTCCATGATCTGCTCCACCAGCTGCTCGTAAAGCCGGGGCCGCGAAACGCGGGAAATCTGATGCGTTGCCGCCTGCTTTGCCATGCGCGTCCTTCCAGCCTGTCCTGACCCCTAAGACTACCGGAGAACTATTGACAAAGACACCTAGTGTCTAGGAGGCTAGGCCACTAAGCCAGTCACGAACCACTTCGATCCGGAGGAACAACGATGTCCGCTCCCGTCCTGTCCATCATCATCCTGGCGGTGATGTTCCTTCTGGCCACGGTGCTGCCGCTCAACATGGGTGCCTTGGCCTTCGTCGGCGCCTTCCTGCTGGGCTCCGTGGTGCTGGGGATGTCCACCAACGAGATCCTTGCCAACTTCCCCGGCGGCCTGTTCCTGACCATCGTCGGGGTTACCTACCTGTTCGCCATCGCGCAAAACAACGGCACCATCGACCTGCTGGTCCGGGGCGCCGTTCGGCTGGTCGGCAGCAAGGTTGCCCTGATCCCGTGGGTCATGTTCGCCATCACCGCGGTGATTACCGCCGTCGGCGCCCTCTCCCCGGCCGCCGTGGCCATCATCGCGCCGATCGCCCTCAGCTTCGCCGCCAAACACAAAATCAATCCGCTCATGATGGGCATGATGGTGATCCACGGCGCGCAGGCCGGCGGCTTCTCCCCCATCGCCGTTTATGGTGTCACCGTCAACAGCATCATTGCCAGGACAGAGCTGGACGCCAACCCGATGGCGATTTTCCTGGCGAGTTTCCTCTTCAACCTGGCCATCGCGCTGGTGCTGTTTGTCGTCCTCGGCGGCGGCAAACTGCTGTCCACCCCGGGCGGGCGGCTGGTGGAACAGGCCGCAGAAAGGCGCCTGTCCGTCAGCGTGGGTGCCCGCGCGGCCGGCGTCACGCTGCAGGGATCCGGATCCGACATCTCCGCCGCCGGCGTCTCGGCCAAGGGCACCTCAGGCTCCGGCACATCCTCGGCTGCCGGTCCCGCCCCGGCCGGCGCACCTCCGGCCGGCGGCGCCCGCGCATCCATGCCCCAGCTCATCACCATCCTTGGCCTGATCGCCCTGGCCGTCATCTCGCTCGGATTCAAGGTGGACGTCGGCTTTGTTTCAATCACCATCGCGATCGTCCTCGCCCTCGTGTCTCCCGCAGCGCAAAAGGGCGCCGTCAACAAGATCAGCTGGTCCACGGTCCTGCTCATCTGCGGCATGCTCACGTTCGTGGGCGTCCTCGAAGAAGCCGGCACCATCGCATTCGTGTCCGGCGGAGTGGCGGATCTCGGCATGCCCCTGCTCGCCGCCCTGCTGATCTGCTACATCGGTGCCATCGTCTCGGCCTTCGCCTCCTCCACTGCCATCCTCGCGGCCCTCATTCCACTGGCGGTGCCGTTCCTGGCCACCGGCGAGGTCGGCGCCGTCGGCGTGATCGCCGCCCTGGCCGTGGCCTCCACGATCGTGGATGTGTCCCCGTTCTCCACCAACGGCGCCCTGGTCCTGGCCAACGCGCCCGAGGACGTGGACAAGGACAGGTTCTACAAGCAGATCCTGGCCTACAGCGGCATCGTCGTCGCCGTCGGACCGGCCGTCGCCTGGCTGGTCATGGTAGTCCCGGGCTGGATGTGACCGCTGGATGTAGCCGACAAATCAACCAACCGCGCAAGCCCACCGCGCGCCCGCCACGACCGACCAAAGAAGGAACACGTCCATGAGCACCGAACCCATGCCCGACGCCGAAGGCCCCCTCACCGGCTATCTCGTAGTGGACCTGAGCCGCGCGCTCGCCGGCCCGCATGCCGGGATGATGCTGGCTGACCTCGGCGCGCGGGTGATCAAGGTGGAGAACCCCGGTACCGGCGACGACACCCGCGGCTGGGGGCCGCCGTTCGTGGGCCCCGAGGATGATCCGCAGGCCACGTATTTCCTCTCCTGCAACCGCAACAAGGAATCCATTGCCCTGGACTTGAAGAGCGACGACGGGCGGGCAGTGCTGCGTGAGCTGCTGGAACGCGCCGACGTGGTCATCGAGAACTTCCGTCCCGGCGTCCTGGACCGGCTCGGATTCTCCGCCGCGCAGATGCACGCCCTGAATCCGGCGCTGGTGGTCCTCTCCATCACAGGATTCGGGCACGACGGGCCCGAATCCCAGCGCAGCGGCTACGACCAGATCCTCCAGGGCGAGGCCGGGCTGATGTCCCTGACCGGATCCGGGCCGGACGATCCGCAGCGGGTCGGGGTTCCCATCGCCGACCTCCTCTCCGGCATGTACGGGGCGTTCGGCACCCTCGCGGCGCTGCTCCAGCGTGAGCGGACCGGCCAGGGCCAGATCGTCCGCACCTCATTGCTCGCGGCCCTGATCGGGGTCCATGCCTTCCAGGGCACCCGGGCCACGGTTGCGGGCGAAGTGCCGAAGGCGCAGGGCAACCAGCACCCGTCCATTGCCCCCTACGGACTGTTCCACTGCCGGCAGGGCGGGGTGCAGATCAGCGTGGGAAGCGAAAAGCTCTGGAAAACGTTCGCCTCGACGTTCGGGATCGACGCCGCGCGGCCGGAGTTCGCCACCAATGCGGACCGCGTGCGCAACCGCGAGAAAGTCATCGAAGAAGTGGAGCGGGTGTTCTCCGATTTCGAGGCCGAGCCGCTGCTCACCAAACTCAACGACGCCGGCATCCCGGCCGGCAAGGTCAGAACCCTGGACGAAGTCTACGAATGGGAACAGGTCCACTCGCAGGGTCTGGTGGTCGACGTCGAGCACAAAATCCTCGGCACCGTGAGCCTGCCCGGCCCGCCGCTGCGGTTCTTCAGCGCCGCCGGCACCACCGAAACCACGTTGACGTCCCACACCGCGCCGCCGCTGCTGGACCAAGACGGGGAGCAGATCCGGCGGTGGCTGGGGCTGACACCCGGCACCCCAGCGGGCGCGGCCACAGTCACCGGCCAGGAAGGCCCCCGGGCATGCTGACCCGGCAGAAGGTCCGGCACCTGGACGCCACCGAACTCATCACCGCGGTCCTCGATCCCGGGTCCTACCGCAGCTGGGACGCGCCCGTGCTGGACCCCGATCCCGGCCCCGAGTACCGGCAGGAACTGGCCGCCGCCCGGGCCAGGACCGGCGTGGACGAATCCGTCCTTACCGGCGAAGGCCTGATCCGCGGCCGCCGGGTGGCCGTGATCGTCAGCGAGTTCCGGTTCCTCGCCGGCTCCATCGGCCAGGCCGCCGCGGAGCGGATCGTCACCGCCGTCGAACGGGCCACCCGCGAGGGCCTGCCCCTCCTGGCCGGTCCGGCGTCGGGTGGGACCCGCATGCAGGAAGGGACCGTCGCGTTCCTCTCCATGGTCAAGATCAGCGCCGCCGTCCGCACCCACCGCAAGGCCGGGCTGCCCTATCTGGTCTACCTGCGTCATCCCACCACGGGAGGCGTCATGGCCTCATGGGGGTCCCTCGGCCATATCACCGCCGCCGAGCCCGGCGCCCTGCTCGGCTTCCTCGGACCCCGGGTCTACGAGGCCCTCCACGCCACCCCGTTCCCGGAGAACGTCCAGACGGCGGAGAACCTTTTCGACAAAGGGCTGATTGACGCGGTGGTCCCGCCCTGGCAGCTGTCCGACGTCGTCGACCGCGCCTTGGGCATCCTGGTCACCGGCCCCCGCCCGCCGGTCGCCGCGCCCGCCACACTGTCCGTGAAGCCGTCCGGCGCCGGCGCCTGGGAGTCGATCGGTATTTCCCGCGACCCCCGCCGGCCGGATGTCCGGCAGCTGCTGGCGCACGGGGCCCGGGACGTGCTTCCGCTCAACGGCACCGGCCAGGGCGAAAAGGACCCCGGCCTCCAGCTGGCCCTGGCCCGTTTCGGCCGGGAATCCTGCGTCGTGATCGGCCACACCCGGCCCCGGGCGACGCGGCCGACGGGCATGGGACAGACGGCGATGGGACAGACGGCGATGGGGCCGGCGTCCCTCCGGGAGGCCCGGCGCGGCATGCGCCTAGCCGAGGAGCTCGGACTGCCGCTGGTCACCATCATCGACACCGCCGGCGCCGCCCTGTCCCAGGAAGCCGAGGAAGGCGGCCTGGCCGGCGAGATCGCCCGCTCCCTGCACGACCTCATCGGGATTAACGCACCCACGGTGTCCGTGCTGCTCGGGCAGGGGGCCGGCGGCGGGGCACTGGCCCTCCTGCCCGCGGACCGCACCATCGCCGCGCAGCACGCCTGGCTGTCCCCGTTGCCGCCGGAAGGCGCGAGCGCCATCGTCCATCGGAGCACCGGCTTCGCCGCGGCCATGTCCGAGGCCCAGGGCGTCAACGTCGCGTCGCTGCACGCCAACGGACTTGTGGAACACATCGTGGACGAACGCCCCAACGCCGCCGACGAGGCCCTGGCCTTCTGCAGTCGCCTCGGCCGCGCCATTGAATACGAACTCGCCACGCTCTCCAACGCAGGAGTCGACGAACTCCTCCCCCGGCGCCTGGCGAAGTACCGCAACTTGGGCGGCGTCCTTGCGCCGGCGGAGGGACGCCGCCCGGCGGGGTCACCGCTAGATGAGGCTCAGAGCAGGCTCGAGAACTCCGTGTGGCTGAGCGGGGCGTAGCGTCCGTAGGCGGCGATCACCGCGGCCTCGACCGCATCGACGTCCAGGCCCGGCACCAGGTCATCGGCCGCGCCCGCCGTCGCGGGGTCCCATTCGAGGCCGAGGGCGGCGTAGCTGGCCTCCAGGACCGCGCGGATCGGGGCGGAGTCCGCCACCACGATCACGGAGCTGAAGAGCCAGCCGCCGGCGACCACCCGCTGGGCGGTGCCGACCAGCTTGATCCGGTGCTCGGGGACCTCCGGGTCGCTGCCGTGCACGCTGAACTCCCCGGGGCAGTACTCCCCCGGGATCTCACCGACGCCGGCATCCACCCCGGCGTCGCGCAGTGCCCCGGCGAGCAGTTCGCCGAAACGCGAAAACCTCCCCTTGGCCCCGGCAATCGCGTCCGCATCGGGTTCCAGGTGGTCGATGACGAGGGTTCGCTCGTGGTACGCCGCCGCGCGGCCTCCGGCCTTGCGGACCAGCGGCTCGAAGCCCAGCTGCCGGCAGGCGTTGGCGGCGGCCTCGAAGCCTGGCAGGTGCGTGTCGCGCTGGCCGAAGGCGACCGTGGGAACCGGCCGGTACAGCCGCAGGGTGGGACCCAGCGAGCCGGTTTTGACCTTCTGGAGGAGCCCGAGCGCGAAGTCGAGGTCGGCCGCGGCGCCAAGTGATTCCTGCTGCCGCACCACCGTCAGTGTCCGGGACCCGGCTGGCGCCTGCGGCATGTTGTTATGCTCCCTTATGGTCATTCTGCAATTCCTCGTCGTAGCCGCCGCATTCGCCATCATCGACGCCATCTGGCTCAAGACGATGAACCCGTTCTACCGCCGCCAGATCGGTGACCTGATGGCCGACAAGCCCAATCTAGGTTACGCGGTGGTGTTCTACGTGATCTACATTGCCGGGATCGTGTTCTTTGCCCTGACGCCAGCGCTCGACGGCGGCAGCTGGCTCAGCGCTGTGGGCTACGGTGCCGCGCTGGGCGTGTTTGGCTACGCCACCTACGATCTGACAAATGCCGCCACGCTCAAGACGTGGCCGTGGCAGCTGATCGTCGTGGACATCCTTTGGGGTGCCGTGTTGACGGCGCTGGCCACGTTGGCCGGCTGGCTCGTCTTCCACTAGAACTAGGACCTGCGCAGCGTCAGGATCTGTTCCGCGCGTCCGAACGGGCCTGTGAGGTCATGCAGCACCGTGGAGGTGAGCCCGATCCCGTCCGTACCGAACGTGACTTCGTTGTCCAGCCCCAGCCACTCCCCCTCCGGCTGCCGGTACATGTGGATCTGCAGGTCCAGGTTGGGGAAGGCGTAGCTGCCCTTGCCCGGCGGGACCCGGGCGGCAATGCCGTTCGCCGTGTCCACGAGGCCGACCAGCCGGGCGAGGTCGCCGCTGTCCGCCCGGTCTGTCAGCGGGTAGTCGGTGCGGAGCCAGACGGTTCCCGAGCCCGCCCGGTGGCCCTCGGCGATCCGCATGTGCAGTGAGGCGATGTAGCCGCCGGGCCAGACGGCCGCGGCGTCGTACGGCTCGCAGTCCTCCGGCGCCGGAATCCTGGGATCCTCGAAGGCCGCGATGGCGGACGTGTCAGAGGTGATCATCCGCCAGGCCGTGGCGCGAATGGCCGTGCGCCCGCCGGAAACGAGCTCGGCCTGCACCAGTTCGATGGTCCGTCCCGGGCGCAGGGTGGAGGTCACGATCTCGAACTCACCGCCGGGGATCAGCCCGAGGATTTCGTAGCTGAGCCGCGCCATGCGCATGTCTTCGCGGGGCTCATGCCGGGCCAGGCGGTCGGCCATGATGCCGGACGCGGGGGCCATGTGCTGCTCGTGTTCGTTCCAGGCGCCTTGGGCGTGGATGGTGGAGCGGAACCGCCCGTCCCCCAGGACCTCGTAGTAGAAATCGCCCTCGGCAAGTTCCGGTAGTGCAGCAGTCAACGTCCGCCCTTTCGCATGGCTGGTGATTCCAGAACACACTATCCTGCTGCGCTTTCAGTGTTCCCGGCCGCTGTGTTTCCGGCTCCGATCCGGCGCGGACCCCGGACGCGCGTTGCGCTTGTTCCCAACCGATCCGCTCGGACTGGGTAGACTCGGGTGAGGTTTTAACGACTATTCACCGAAGAGGTGCTCCCCCTGCTTAGAGTCATCAGCTACAACCTCCGCAAGCACGCGGCCAGCGGCGAGCTGGTCGATCTGGCACGTGATTTCGAGATTGATGCTTTGTGCCTCCAGGAGTGCGATACGGACGATCTGCCGGAGACCATCGGGGATCTGCACTTGGCCGATTCCACCAAGGGCAACCGGCTGGGCCTGGCGATCTATTACCGCATGAGCCGTTTCACGGCCTACGAGACCAAGACCTTCGCCCTTAAGAAGTCCATGCACGACCGTGTCCTCTCCCCCGCGCACGAGCGGCTCATCGGTACGCGTGTGACCGACAACGAGACCGACCACGAACTCGTCATCGCGTCCTTCCACGCGGCACCGCTGACGGCATCGAACTCACTGCGCCGGAACCAGATCCATGCCGCCCACGCCGAGCTGCTCAGCATGGGCGGTGGGCTGATGTCCCTGATGGTGGGCGACTTCAACTATCCGTTCTTCACCAAGTCCCTGACAGCGCAGATGAAGGACGCCGGCTACGACCTCACGATGAGTGACCGACGCACCTACACCCGGTACAAGGTCTTCAAGGGCCATTTCGATTTTGCCACTTCCCAGGGGCTGGAGATCGAAAGCGTGGAAACCCTGGCCCGAGGCGCGTCGGACCACCTTCCCATCCTGATCACGGCCGAATACGGCCAGGAGGCGCCCCCCAACGGTTCAGGACCCGCGGAGCCTTAGCGGCCGGTCCGGGGGTACGAACACCCGGTGAACACCCGGTGAACCGGGCATCGAAAGCAGGCTTCTCGTAATCTGCCTGTGATCTACTGCTGGGCGTGAACTTCTCAAGACGCACGTTCCTGACCGCCACCGGAACGGCCGCAGCCACAGCGCTGGCCGCCGGCAACAGCTGGCGGGCAGCGGAAGCCGCCACTGCCGCCCTGCCCCCGGCCGCCGCATCCGACATTGACCACATCATCGTGTTGATGATGGAAAACCGTTCCTTCGACCACTTCCTGGGCTGGCTGCCCGGTTCAGACGGCCAGCAGGCCGGCCTGAGCTACACGGACCGCTATGGGACTTCGCACACCACGCACCACCTGACGGACTTCCAGGGCTGCGGCCACCCGGACCCGGACCACTCGTACGAGGGCGGCCGGATCCAGTACAACGGCGGCAAGAACAATGGTTGGCTCCTGGCCGGGGAAAACGACGGGTTCGCCGTCGGCTATTACGACGCCGCCGACCTCGATTTCTGGCGGCAGGCCGGCCCGGACTGGACGGTCTGCGACCGGTACTTTGCCGCCACGATGGCCGAAACCTACCCGAACAGGTTCTACCAGCACGCGGCGGCCACCGACCGGCTGCACAACTCCACCGTGACATCCACGCTCCCGACCATCTGGGACCGGCTGGCCGCCGCCGGGGTGGACGGAAAGTACTACTACGGCGATATCCCGTTCACCGCGCTCTGGGGCACGAAGTACCTCGGGATCTCGCACCACTACTCCGAATTCCTCTCTGACGCCGGCGCCGGCAGCCTGCCCGCGGTGTCCTTCGTGGATCCGCGGTTCACCGACGAGGGATCGGGAACATCCGGCGATGACCACCCGCACGCGGACATCCGCTCCGGGGAGACATTTCTCGCCGAGGTCTACAACGCCGTCACCACCGGCCCGGGTTGGGCCAAGACGCTGCTGGTGATCAACTATGACGAGTGGGGCGGCTTCTACGACCACGTCGCCCCCGGTACGGCCCCGGACGTGAGCGCCTCGACGGCCCTGCGGGGCTTCCGGGTGCCGTCCGTGGTCATCTCCCCGCGCGCCCGACGCCGGCACGTCGCCCACGACATCTACGATCACACGTCCGTACTGAAGGCCATCGAATGGCGGTGGAACCTGCCTCCGCTGACGCCCCGGGACAGCGCGGCCCGCAACATCGCCGAAGTCCTGGACTTCGGCGCACCGGCAAACCTGACCGCTCCCACCTACCTGGTCCCGCCCTTCGTGGCCGGCCCGGCCTGCACCCCCGTGGGGCCGCCGCCGGCCGAGGAATGGTCCGGACTCAAACAGAAAGCACTCGCCGACGGATGGAAACTGCCGTGAACCCCACCACCACAGAAACCACGACGGCGGCCCCCGGGCCCCTCCGGCGGGTCCGCAGGCCAGCTCTGCGGGCCTCCGCCGCGGCCATCGTCCTGCTGGCGGCGGCGGCGATCGGCTGCGGACCGGCCCAGCCGGCTGCCACGGCCAGCGCTCCGACAGCCACCTCGGGCCAGGGTTACCTGCCCGGTGCCAAACATGTCTTCATCATCAACCTGGAAAACAAGGGTTACGACGGGACGTGGGGCCCGGCGTCGGCCGCCCCATACCTGTCCCAGACGCTCAGGGGCCAGGGGGTGCTGCTGAACCAGTACTTCGGCACGGCCCACAATTCTCRGCCGAACTACGTCGCCCAGATTTCCGGCCAAGGCCCCAACCCCCAAATGCAGGCCGACTGCCAGACCTACTCACCGTTTGTCGGAAGTGGCACGGCCAGTCCCGGCCAGGCGGTCGGAGACGGCTGTGTCTTCCCGGCCAGCGTGCCCACGGTGGCCAGCCAACTGACGGCCGCAGGCAAGACGTGGAAGGGCTACATGGAAGACATGGGAACGCCCTGCCGGCATCCGGCCCTCGGCGCGGTGGACGACACTCAGAAGGCCAAGGTCGGGGACCAGTACGCGACGCGTCACAACCCTTTCGTCTACTTCGCCGGGATCACCGGCTCCCCGGACTGCGCCAAGAACGACGTCGACCTCAGCGCCCTGAAGACAGACCTCGCGTCGACCGCCACGACCCCCAATCTGTCCATGATTACGCCGAACCTCTGCCACGACGGCCACGACGCCCCGTGCGTGGACGGACAGCCGGGTGGCCTGGCCAGCGCCGACGAGTGGCTCAGGCAGTGGGTGCCGGCCATCACCTCCTCCCCGGCGTTCAAACAGGACAGCGTCCTGGTGGTCACCTTCGACGAGTCCGACGGCCCGCAGTCGGACGCCGCCGCCTGCTGCGGCGAAACCGCCGGCCCGAACACTCCCGAGCCTGGCATCACCGGCCCGGGCGGCGGCCGCGTCGGCGCACTGGTTATCTCACCCTTCGTCAAGGGCGGCACCTGGTCCACCACTCCCTATAACCACTACAGCCTGCTCGCCAGCATCGAAGACACTTTCGGCCTGCCCTATCTCGGCTATGCGGGAGCCCCTGGACTGAACCGCTTCGGGCTCGACGTCTACAACGCAGGGGTCCAGGGGTAACGCGCGCTAGGACCCGGCGTTAAAGACGTCCCCGCCGAAGCTGTCCAGTCCCGGCGCCCCGGCGTATCCGAGGCGCGGGAGCGAGAAGGCGTCTTCGATGCTGGCCAGGAGGCTGAAGTGGTTGTAGGGCCGGTCCGACGTCGTGCCGCCCTTGGTGAGCGGCGAGAGGACCAGCGCACCAATCCTGCCGCCGGCCGTCCCTCCGGGCAGCAGCCCTGAGGGCCCAACGGTCTTGCCCTCGGACTCGTCGAAGGTGATCACCAGCATCCCGTCCTGCCGGAAGGCCGGGGAATCCAGGATGGCCGGGACCTGCTGGCTCAGCCAAGTGTCGGCGGCGGCCAGTCCGCCTGGGCTGCCGTCGACGCAGGGGTTGTCGTGGCCGTCATTGCAAAGATTGGGCGAAATGTAGGACAGGTTCGGGGTGGTGGCTACGGACTGGAGGTCGCCGCGGAGTTCGCTGAAGTCCACCACGTTGCTCTGGCAGTCCGGTGACGAGGTGATGGCCTGGAAATACACGAACGGGTTGTGCCGCGTTGCGTACTGGTCACCCACCTTGGCGCCCTGGCTGGTGTCCTGCCCGCCGAGTTCGGGATGACGGCACGGCGTGCCCATGTCTTCCATGTAACCCTTCCAGGTCTTGCCTGCGGCGCTGAGCTGCCCGGCGACCGTGGGGACCGAGGCCGGATAGACGCAGCCGGCGCCCTCCGCCAGGCCGAGCGCGCCCGTCCCCGTCAGCTCAAACGCGGCGTAGGTGGGGCAGTCCTCCCTCGTCATGGCATTGGACGGCTGGCCGGAGATCTGGGCCAGGTAGTTCGGGTTCGAATTGTGGGCGATCCCGTAGTACTTGGAAAGCAGGACGCCCTGGCTGCGGAGCGTCTGCGACAGGTAGGGGGCCTCCGAGCCTGCGCCCCACACCTTGTTGTAGCCCTTGTTCTCGAGATTGATGACGAACACGTGCCCGGGCTTCGACGCCGCCCCCGCGGTGGCGGTGCCCCCGGCAGTGGGACCCGGGCTGGCGCCCGGCGGCCCCGGCTCGCACGCCGCTGCCGACGCCACCAGGACTGCTGCAACAAGCAGCCGCGCGGCGATTCGTCGATGATTTTTCGTGGCAGTCCGGCTCATGGATTCCGGCTTTCTGATTGACCTGTCAGCGTGGATTTGGCGGCTTCAGTGTCTGCACTCTTTCACACCGCGGTCAAGAAAACCCGCGAGGACCCTGCACGGTTGCTGGGAATGAGTTCAGTAGTGAATGCTGTGGTGGTAGTTTGCACTCATGGGCGCACCATCGGATTCCATTCCGCTCCTGGACCTGAGTACCGCCAGGGGGCGCGACGGCAGGTTTGACCCGGCGTTTATTGATGCACTGCGCGACGCCACGCACCGGGTGGGCTTCTTCCAGCTGACCGGTTACGGGGCCTCTGCCGCCGAGGTGGATGAGCTCTTCGACGTCACGCGGCGCTTCTTCGAGCTTCCGCTTGCATCACGGCTGGAACTGGACAACCGGCTCTCGCCGCATTTCCGCGGTTACACGCGGCTGGGCCACGAAATCACCCAGGGGCGGCCGGACGCGCGGGAGCAGCTGGATTTTGGACCGGAGCGTCCCGCCGTGGAGGACTACCCGCCGGATCAGCCGTACTGGCTGGTCCAAGGGCCGAACCTGCTGCCGGACCGGGCGCTGCCCGAGCTGCGCACCGTGTGCATGGCCTGGGCGGAACGGATGTCCGGCGTCGGGGCCGAATTGCTCAGCGCCATCGCCGTGTCGCTGGAACTGCCCGAAGGATACTTCGATGAACCCTTCCGGGACTCACCGGCCTGGATGGCCAAGTTGGTCCACTACGTCGGCGGCGTCGTCGCTGATGCCGGTCCGCAGGGTGTCGGCGCGCACGCGGACTACGGCTTTGTCACCTTGTTGCTCCAGGACCAGGTCGGCGGCCTGCAGGTACTCCCGCCGGGCACGGACAGCTGGATTCCGGTCGAACCCGTTCCGGGGGCCCTGGTCATCAACCTGGGCGAAATGCTCGAAGTCGCGACTCAGGGTTACCTGGCCGCCACCATCCACCGCGTCGAGGCGCCCCCGGCCGGCGTCGACCGCTACACGGTCCCCTTCTTCTTCTCGCCCCGGCTCGATGCCGTCATTGAGCCAGTGCCCCTGCCGCCCGCACTCGCGGCCCGGTCCCGGGGGGTCACCGATGATCCGGACAATCCGATGCTCGCGTCCTACGGCGCAAACGTGCTCAAAGGCTGGCTGCGGGCCCACCCCGAGGTCGCCCGGATTCATCACCCGGAACTGGTCCGGAGCGCCGGGCAGACCTGAACGGCAGCAGTTCACCGGCCAACGTGCCGGGAATGACGGGCCGCCGGGGCGGCCCGGCGGCGTCCCGACTCAGGCCTGTCGCTGTTTCACGGCGCCGGCCAGCGAGGCCAGGCCCTTTTCGAAGTCGGCGCCGACCATTTTGTCCATGTTCATGAACAGGGCGAACACTTTGCCGATGCCCTTGTTCTCCCCGGTCATCGTCCAGGTGACCTGAGTGCCGTCACCGGAGGGCGTGAACGTGAAGGAGGTGGGGTTGACCGCTTTGAAGGGCTTGGTGAATTCCAGACGGATCTTGATGTCGCGCGGCTCGGCCGTGTCCACGATTTCCATGGTGCCGGAGCCGGCCTTGCGGTTTCCGCTCCAGGTGTACTTGGCACCGACGCCGGATTCGCTGCCGGAGTAGCTCCGTTCCATGGCCGGATCAACGGCCTCCCAAGGGGACCATTTGGTCCATTCGTGGAAGCTGTTGACCAGCGGAAAGATCTCCTGCGCCGGGGCTGGAATGACTGCGCTGCGGGTAACTTCATAAGTAGACATGCGGCAATCCTAGGCGGTGACCGGCCCAACCGGGCGCGTGCCCTGCGGGTTCACCCCTTCTCAGCGGCTGCCTCCGTCAGATCGACCACCGGCGAGGCCGCGTTCTTCTTGACGGACTCGACCCCGCCCATGGCACTCGCCTTGGTCTTGTAGCTCTCCGAGGAGGCGATCACCTCGCCGTTGGAGGCCTTAAGCCGGAACCGGAATCCGCCGGACTTGTCTTTGTAGACCTCATACTTGCCAGCCATGCTGCATCCCTGATTTCTCCGTTGTTGTGGCCGGCCGGGGAGCCGGCACGGATCAGATTAGCCCCGCCGCAACCGGCTGACCAGAGTCCTTCGGTTGCCCGGCCCGACCAGGCTCACGACAGGCCGGTCAGCCCTGCAGCGGGATGACGTCAATTCCCCCGTGCTGATCGGCAACGACCAGAACCCGGGGCGCCGCCACACCCTCCAGTGCGGCCGCCAACCGCTTCTCCTGGGCCCCGGCATCGCCCGCGACGTCCCCACCGGCAACGCCAGCACCGGCAGCACCGGCAGCGCCGGCACCGCCGTCGGCCCGTTTCCACACCGTGACGCCGGCCCCGGTGACCTCACCGATGACGCGCCGCAGCGGTGCGGGGTCGGATCCCGCCACGAGGAACACGTGGCCGATGGTTCGCGGACGGACCGGACCGGCCGCGGCGAGCACGGCACGGTCCTGCCGCCACACGGCAAAGTGGTACCCGAACACGAGTCCCGTGGCGACCAGGAGCCCCAGGGGTGCGCGGATCCGGTCCACGAGGCTTCCCCCGCTGACCTCGCCCAGGACGAACTCGAACATCCGGAACCCGATCACCAGCAGCGTGACCACCGCCACCACGGCGCTCAGGCCGAACACGGCCACCAGGTAGATCCGGCGCGCGTTCAGGCCGGCGCCGGCCGCCGCCGCCTGCTCCACGCGCCGCCACGCAAGCCACCAGACCGGGCCGCCAACCAGGAGCGAGCTGATTCCCGCAAGCAGCAGCGTCCGCGCCCCGGAGCCGGCCAGCGGCGTCGCAGTCATGGCGAGGACCGAGTTGACGATCACGCCTATCCCGGACGCTGCCGCGACCAGGGCGACGCCGGAGGTCACCAGCCTGCCGCCCTGAAGCGTGGCCTCTGAGCGCCCGCGCGCGACATTGCGGTGGTAGACCCAGACGAGGCAGCCGATGGCGGCCGCGGACACAGCCGGCGGGAGGGGCTCCAGCAGGAGCTCCAGCGGTTCGGAACGGTCAAACAACAGGCGAAGCACCACGAAGAGCGCCACCCCGGCTCCGCCCAAGGTCAGAACGCCGGCGCCAAGCACCCCGACCGTGATGAGCGCGACGTCGGCCAGCCCGGTCCGCAGCCTCCGGCCGCCGTCGTGATTCCAATGCCACCACCAGATAATGGTTCCGCCGACGGCCCAGACCAGGGATTGCAGCGCCGACACCCACCACGGTTTGCCCACCGACACCTCCGTCGCGGCTCCCCGCAGGGCGGCATCCAGCAAGGTGGATAAGGCTGCGACGGCGCCGCCCACGCCCAGCACGAGCCCCAGCACCGAGCCGAGCACCGTAGGGACACCGGAGAGGACTGTCGGATTCTTCCGGGGGTCACGCCACATCCACCGGTGCCAGGCCCAGACCGCAGCCCACACCAGACCTGTGGCCAGGGACAGCCGCCACTGAAGGCCCTCCCCGCCGATCAGCGAGGACAGAGTGTTCAGCACGTTGGTGGCCGCGATGAGCAGGGCGAGCAGGTAGGCGCCTGCCAGGTAGAGACCCCAGCCGATGGCGGACCGCTCCTCCGGGTCCTCGAGCCGCCGCCAAACCGCCCACCACAAGAGGGCCGCGAGCGGGCCGCCAATCAGGGCGAACGCCAGCGAGCGCGCGAGCCCGGCGACGTTGTCCGGGGCCAGCTCTGTCCCCGCCACAAGCAGGCGGCCCAGCAGTCCGCTGAGCCCGACGGCGGTGGTCACCACCAGTGCGAACAGCAACGCGTAGGTGATGAGCCGGCGCACTGTCCCTTGGGCGCTCATTGCTTCGCCTCGCCGGTGCACACTGCCAGGGGCCAGGGCACGGTGTCGATCAGCCAGCCGTTGCCCGCCCGAACGAGGTCGAACGCGTCCTCCACCTGGTATTCGGCGCTGCCGAAGGGACCGCCCGGCTCGGACACGGTGATGAGCACCCTCACGTCCGCGGATTCCGGCCGCTCGGTGGTGGACACCAGCGTGACTCGCAGGTTCCGGGCCGAGGGGCGTGACCCGGTTGTGCACTTGCTCCGGGCGGCCGGCGTCAGGTAGGCGGAGGCGGCCGCCTCATCCCCGGCAATGACGGCGGCGGCGTAGCGCTGTGCGACGCCGGCGGGCGTTGACTCGGCCAGGGGCGCGGGCTCCCCGCGGGTGAAGACCACTGCCAGCGCGATGATGACGATCACCGCGATCGCGGCCATGATGGCCAGCAGGGTCCGGTCAGCCCTGGTGCGGCGCGGCTCCCCCGCCTCCCCCGGCTTTTCCGGGCCGGGATCCTCCGGGCGGGGATCCTCCGGGCCGGGCTCCTCCGGGCGGGGTTCCTCCGGCAGTCCTTCAGGCGGCGGCCTCATGGCGCAAGTATGGACGCCGTCCAGCGCACGGTCACGATGTCTTTCGTCCCCTTTCCGCGGCGTCCGCGTCGACGCAGCCAAAGCCAGCCACTACGCTCGGAAAATGGGAATCATGCGCAAAGCCCTCGCCGCTGCTGTTGTGCTGATGGCCGGCCTTCTCGGCGGAGCCCCGGCCGCGCTCGCCACGACGCCGACCGCCGTCGTCATTGAAGACCGCGCCGGGGTGTTGGACCAGCGGACGCTGTTGCCGGCGGTTCAGGCCACCGACTTTTATGAGCCCACCAAAGTTGCGGTCTACACCTATAACGGCACTGCCGCCGACAATCTGAACGAAGAAGTCCTGCGGTTCGCCCGCACCGAACATCCCGAATGGATCAGTGCCGACGGGCAGAAGTGGGCAGACGGACTGTTCATCTTCGCCCTGGATCCGGTGGGCCGGCATGTGGGGACGTACATGGGTGAGGACCGGAAGGTCTCGCCCGAACAGCGCGAGGACATCCAGAACGCCGCCAAAGAGCTGCTTCGCGATGCGCAGTGGACCGAGGGCACCATTGCCGGGATCCGCCGCGGCGCCGAACTCATCAATCAGCCGTGGTACCGTTCCACAGCCTTCCTCGTCACAGCCTGGGCGGCGGTGGCCGCCGCGGTCTGCGGAGCCGCGGCCTGGCTGATCGTGCGGTGGCGGACCCGGGTGTCCAGCCGGAAGGAACTGGCCCGGGGCGACGCCAGCTACGCCAATGTCAGCATGGACCTGCAGGTGACCGAGCTCAACGCCAGCACCATTCCCGAGTCCTCCCGGTACGGGAGCACGGTGCTGGAAAAGCACCGCACGTTCCTGAACCGCTACGGTACGGCCACCGAACTTTCCACCCAGGTACACGCCCTCAGCAGCAGGGACCTGAGCCGCCGGCCCAACCTCAAACTGGTCCGGAGTTACGCCGACGCCGCGGCCGAACTCGACGCCCTGGACGACGTGATCGCCGATACCAATGCCCTGCTCAACCGGGGCTCGTCCTGGCCTGCCGCCTGGGACCGCCAGCTCGCGCCGTTCCGCAACGATCTGGACGGCGTGGAAGACCTGCTCAGCCAGCGCCGGGCCGAGGGAACCTCAGGGACGGCGCTGGCACTGCTGTCCTTCCGCGATGAAAGCCGGCGCGACATGGAGCGCTGGTCGACGGAACTGGCGGACGGCTCCATCACACCGGAATCGGCGCTGGACAGGTTGCGTGACGCCCGGACCCACCTCTCGGAGCTGTTGAAAAATCACGCCGACACCCTGATCCAGGCCTTTGCCCGCAATGAGAAGGAAGCCGGGCTCATGCGCGAGGAAATGGACAGCGCGCAGGCGGGAACGAAGGCAAAATACGGCCGCACGTACGAGCCAAGCATCCTCGGAACGGTGTACCCGTCCTACTACTTCTTCTCGGTCCCGAGCTTCAACACCGGCTTCAGCAGCGGCGTCAGCAGCGTCAGCAACGCGCGCGGCGGCGGCGCCACCACCGGGTACGGGTCCAGCGGCGGAAGCTTTTCCGGGTCCGGGAGTTCGTCGAGTTTCTAGGGCGCGTCTACGGACTTAGGGCCCGCCCGCGGCCTTTTCGACGGCGAAATCCCCGCCGGGAAACATGATCGTTTCGTGGCCGTCGTCGAACCGGACCAGGTACGGCGGCGCACCGTCAGCACCCTTCACTTCAAGGATCAGACCGTGCCGGTCCGTGGACTCGACCGTCGTCCCCCGGATGATGATGCGGTCCCCTGCGGTTGCCTTCATGGCGGTCACCTGTATCCCTATTGACGCCTGTGTGCCCGAAGATCATTATGGCTCTTATCGGCTGGGGGGCGCTATGGCCTGAGGTTGAGGAGCCGCGCCGTGAATGGTAAATGTGCAGTTGGCCAAGCAGGAAAAGCAGTCAGCACCCTTTTCCCGGTGATCGGTTTCGCGGCAGGACCGCGCCACGACCCGCTCCCTCCCTCCGCCCACCCCGACGGCCCGGGACACCGGCGACGCCGACGTAATCCCGCCAGCCCCTGCACCACGGTGGAGCCAGCGGGGTACCGGCCATGATGAATGCAATCGTGCGCTGGACGCTGCAGTTCCGGCTCTTGGTCCTGGCCGCCGCGGCAGGAATCCTGGCCCTCGGGCTCACCAATCTGCCGGGCATGTCCGTGGACGCCTTTCCGGAATTCGCCCCGCCGCAGGTAGAGATCCAGACTGAAGCCCTGGGACTCTCGGCCGCCGAGGTTGAGCAACTCGTCACCTCGCCCATGGAGGCCGACCTGCTGAACGGGGTGGCCTGAGTTGAAGCCATCCGGTCCAAATCCGTGCCCGGCCTTTCGTCGATCCAGATGGTTTTCAAGCCGGGGACCGACATTTTGCGGGCACGCCAGCTCGTCTCGGAACGGCTGACCCAGGCGCGTGCACTGCCGAATGTTTCGGCGGCTCCAGTGCTCATGCAGCCGCTGTCCTCGACCAGCCGGGTCATGATGGTCCGGCTAACGTCCAAAAACATGTCCGCCATCGACATGTCCGTGCTGGCCCGCTGGACCATGAAGCCCGGACTCCTTGCCGTTCCCGGCGTCGCGAACGTGGCGATCTGGGGCCAGCGCGACCAGCAGCTTCAAGTCCTGGTGGACCCGGCACAGCTCGAAGCCAAGGGCGTCACGCTGGACGAAATCATCAAGACGACCGGCAACTCCGTGTGGGTTTCGCCACTTAGCTACCTGGAAGCATCCACACCGGGCACCGGCGGTTTCTTCGAGACGGGCCACCAGCGGATCGGCGTCCAGCATGTCCTGCCTATCACCACGCCGGAGGAACTGGGCCAGGTTCCTGTCCAAGGTCCGGCCGGCAATCTCCTGCTCAAAGACGTGGCCACGGTGGCAACCGACCACCAGCCTCTGATCGGCGACGCCCTGCTCAGCAATGAAGCCGAGTTACTGCTGGTCATCGAAAAGTTCCCGGAGACCAACACGATGGACGTGACCCGGGGCGTTGACGAGGTCCTCCGGGAGCTCCAGCCCGGCTTGCCCGGAGTCGTGATCGATACCAGCGTCTACCGGCAGGCCTCCTTTATCGACGAAGAAGTCGGGACGCTCGGCGTCGCTGCGCTGATCGCGCTGCTGCTGATCGTTGCCCTGTTTGGCGCTTTCTTCCGTTCCTGGCGCACGGCCCTGATCACCCTGATCACGATTCCCGTATCGCTGACCGCGGCAGCGCTGGTGCTCGATCTGCGTGGCACCGGGATGAACACCATGGTCCTGGCCGGCATGGTGCTTGCCCTGGCCGTCATCGTAGGCGACGTCGCGGAAGACCTGAACGGCATCGCGCGGGCACGCAGCGCCGCGGCCAGGTCCGGCCACGAAACTGCCGACGGCGGGACGGAGGCCGGCCAGGACCAGTCACAGGACGAGCGCCGACGCGACTCCGTGATCCCGGGCGCCCTGCGGGCAGCCCGCACGCCAATGCTCTACTCGCTGCTGATTATGGCGCTGGCCGTCATGCCCGCGCTCTTTATTTCCGGTGAGAACGGCGCCCTGTTCGGACCCCTGGTCCAGAGCTATCTGCTGGCCCTGGTTGTCTCGATGATCGTGGCGCTCACGGTCACGGCGGCACTGGCGTTCGTCCTTCCGGTCGGTTCCAAGGCGCCGGAACGGCGTTCCCTGGCGCGGCTGCAAGGCGCCTACGGCCGGACCGTGACGCGGCTGACGCAAAAGACGCGGTGGGTATTCGCAGCCGCGGCGGTGCTGGCGGTGGCCGGACTGGCGCTCGCGCCCCAACTGGCCGGGACCCGTCCTGTGGTGCCGGTGCTGGCGGACAAGACGCTGGTGGTGCACTGGAGCGCGATAGCAGGCACCTCGGACCAGGAAATGAGCCGGATCACCGAGGCTGCTGCCGTAGAACTGCGCACCGTCCCGGGCGTGGCCAATGTCGGAGGACACGTCGGGCGCGCGATCACTTCGGATCAGGTCGGTGACGTCAGCTCCGGCGAGCTGTGGGTGACCGTGGCCCCGGACGCGTCCTACCCGGACACGGCCGCCGCCGTCGACCGCGTGATCGCCGGCTACGCGGGCCTGACCAGCAAAATTTCCACCTACCCGCAACAACGCATCGACCGGATCCGCGAAGAAGCCGATAGCGGCTTTACCGTCCGGGTCTTTGGCCTGGACCCGACAGTCCTGCGGCAGAAGGCGGCGGAGGTCCAAACAATCCTGGAGCACACGGCCGGCGTCGTTAATCCCCACGTCGACCTGCCCGCCGAACAGCCGATCGCCGAGGTCAAAGTGGACCTCGCCGCGGCCCAAAAAGCCGGCGTCGTCCCCGGTGATGTACGGCGCGCGGCTGCCGCCCTGCTGCAAGGCATCGAAGTCGGCAACCTGTACGAACAGCAGAAGGTCTTCTCTGTCATCGTGAAGGGGAATGCGGCCACCCGCAGCAGCCTGGACAGCGTCCGCAACCTGATCATTGACACCCCTAACGGCGGGCACGCCCGCCTCGGCGACGTCGCGCAGGTGACCATGGTCGGGAACGAGTCCGTGATCCTGCACGACGACACCTCGCGGCGCATCGATGTGAAGGCCGACATCCAGGGCCGTCCGCTGGGCGACATCGAAGGAGACATCAACACGGCCCTGCAGCAGATGCAGTTCCCGATTTCCTATCACGCCGAGATCCTCACCCAATACGCCCAGCAGCAGAACAATTACCAGTGGCTCTGGCTGCTCGCGGCGGTTGCCGCGGCCGGCATCCTGGTGCTGCTGCAGACGGCGACGGGGAGCTGGCGGCTCGCCGGCCCGCTCTTCCTGGGCCTGATCCTGGCACTGTCCGGCGGTGTGCTGGCCGCCCAGGCCACGGGCGGGGTCAACTCGCTGGTGGCCCTGGTCGCCTTCGCCGCTGTGCTGGGGATCGCCGTGCGCGGCACACTCCTGCTGACGGGCCAGGTCCGGGATTTACGGGCAACAGATGCTTCGGCGCCCTGGCCTGCGCTGGTGGTCCGCGGAACCAAGGAGAGACTGGGACCCATCCTGATGTCCACCGTGATCACGGCCCTGGCGCTTTTGCCCCTGGTCCTTCTGGGCGGCGTCGTCGGAACGGAAATTATCCTGCCGCTAGCCGTGATCGTCTGGGGCGGCCTGCTGACAACAACTTTCTTCACCCTGTTTGTTGTGCCCGCTGTGCTGCTTCGGTTCGAGCCGAAGCAAGCACCCAGCGCGCGGACCGGTCAGGGCACCGCAGCACCAACTGAAAGCCAGGATGCGTCGTGAACTCCACACTTTCGCCGCGGGGCCACAAGGTCGCGGTTTTCATCCTTGCGCTGTTCGTGACGGCGTTCACCGCTCTCTCCGCCACAGGTTGCGCCCAGGCGCCGGAGGCCGCACCGTCCGAAGGCGAACCGGCGGCTATCGCTGAAGTCCCCGGCACGGACCTTCACCGGCTCACCCTCACCGAGCACGCCATTGAACGGGTCGGGATCGCGACAGCTGTGATTGCCGTAGATCCCAAGACCGGGAAGCTCACCGTCCCCTACGGGGCCATACTCTACGACAGCTCGGGCAACGCATGGGTCTACACCAACCCCGAGCCCCAGGTCTACGTCCGCCAGTCCATCACCGTCCAGCGCATCAACGGCGACGTCGCCGTCCTGACGGACGGGCCGCCGGCAGGGACCGTGGTTGTCACGACAGGGGCCGAGGAACTTCTCGGCACCGAATTCGATACGGCCGAGTGACATGCGCTGGCTCATCGGGATCAGCCTCCGTTTCAAGACGGTTGTTGTCGCCCTCGCGTGTGCCGTGATGCTGCTCGGTTCCCTGCAGTTGGGTTCCGCGTCCGTGGACGTCTTCCCGGAGTTTGCCCCGCCACGCGTGGAAATCCAGACCGCGTGCCTCGGGTTGACCGCCCAGGAAGTCGAAGAACTCGTCAGCGTGCCGATCGAGGCCGCCGTGAGCGGCATGCCGGGCCTGGACGAGATTCGGTCCAAGTCCGTACCCCAGCTGTCCTCGATCGTGCTGCTCTTCCATCAGGGCACTGACCTGCTCAACGCCCGTCAGCTCGTCTCGGAACGGATGGCTTCGGTGACTGCGGCGCTGCCGACGTGGGCCGCCCCGCCGGTGATGCTGCAGCCGCTGTCCGCGACCAGCCGCGTGATGAAGATCGGGATGACGTCGTCGGAACATTCGCTCATCGAAATGTCCATGCTGTCCTACTGGACCATCCGGGCCCGGCTGCTGCGGGTCCCCGGGGTGGCCAACGTGGCCATCTGGGGCGAGCGGCTCCAGATGCTGCAGGTCCAGGTGGAACCTGACAAGCTCAAGGCCCAGAACGTCTCCCTCAACCAGGTCATGGAAGTCACCGCCGGCGCCCTCGACGCCGGGCTGCTGAAATACTCGCCCGGACGCTTCATCGGCACCGGCGGCTTCATTGACAGTCCCACCCAAAGGATGGGGGTCCGTCACGTCCAGCCGATCCAGACCCCCGCCGATCTGGCCCAGGTGACCATTCGGGAAAAGGACGGCGTGGCGCTGCACCTGGGCGACGTTGCCCAGGTTGTCGAGGACCATCAGCCGCTCATTGGTGACGCCGTGATCAACAACGGGCACGGGCTCATGCTGATCGTCGAGAAGCTGCCCTGGGGCAACACACTCGACGTGACCAAAGGCGTGGAGGAGGCCCTCCACGAGCTGCAGCCGGGCCTGAGCGGTATCAACTTCGACACCACGATCTTCCGCCCGGCCAGCTTCGTTGAGGAGGCGATCTCCAACCTCAGCATCGCGCTGCTGCTGGGCTGCCTGCTGGTGGTCATGATCCTCGTGGCGTTCCTCTTCCAGTGGCGCACGGCCCTGATCAGCATCGTCGCAATTCCGTTGTCCCTGCTCACCGCCGCACTGGTGCTCTATTTCACCTCCAGTGCGATCAACACGATGGTCCTCGCGGGGCTGGTCATAGCCGTGGGCGTCGTGGTCGATGATGCGATCATCGACGTCGAGAACATCATGCGCCGGCTTCGGCAGCGACGCGCCCAGGGCAGTGACGAATCTGCGGCATCGGTGGTTTTGAAAGCCTCCCTGGAGATGCGGAGCCCGATCGTCTACGCGACCCTGATCATTGTGGTCGCCGCCGTACCGATCTTTTTCCTGGACGGGCTGACCGGCGTCTTCTTCCGGCCGTTGGCCGTCTCCTACACCCTGGCTGTCCTGGCCTCCATGTTCGTGGCGCTGACAGTGACGCCGGCTCTTGCCCTGATTCTGCTGGGCAACGCCAAACTGAAAGAACGCGATGCGCCGCTGGTCCGTGTGCTCAAACGCGGCTACCACGCCGCCCTGTCCAAGGCCATGAACCGGCCCCGGTTCGGCTACGCAGGCTTTGGCGTGCTTGCCGTCGTGGGCTTGCTCCTCGCTCCCCTGATGGGCTCGTCCCTGTTCCCCACGTTCAAGGAACGGGACTTCCTGATGCACTGGATCTCGGAACCGGGAACCTCTGCCGCGGAAGAGTTCAGGATCTCCCAGCGCGGCTGTGAGGAATTCCTCAAGGTCCCCGGCGTCCTGAACTGCGGCACGCACATCGGGCAGGCATTCGCCGCGGACGAAATCGTCGGTGTCAATGCCGGCGAACACTGGATCAGCATCGACCGCCACGCCGACTACGACGAGACGGTGGCCGCCGTGGAGGAAGTGGTCAAGGGTTACCCGGGGCTGCACCGTGACGTCCAGACCTATCTGAAGGAGCGGATTGAAGAGGTCATCACCGGCGCCAGCGAACCCATCCTGGTCCGGGTCTACGGAGACGACCTCAACGTGCTCCGGGAACAGGCGCAACGGGTCAAGACCATCATGGACTCGATCGAGGGCACCGAGAACCCGCATGTTTCCCTCGAGGTGGAAGTCCCCCAGATCGCCGTGACGGTTGACCTGGCCGCGGCGCAGAAGTACGGCCTCAAACCGGGAGATGTCCGGCGTGCGGCCGCGACACTCGTGGCAGGCGAGGAGGTCGGCGACGTCTTCCGGGACGGCCGGGCCTACGACGTCCAGGTCTGGAGCACCCCGGCCACCCGCTCGTCCGTCACCGCCATCGAGGATCTGCCCATCGATACGCCCAGCGGAGCGCGGGTTCGCCTCGCCGACGTCGCCGACGTGAGCCTGCAGGCGACGCCGAACCAGATTGACCGCACCAACGGATCCCGCCGCGTCGAGGTGGGATCCTTCCTGGCCCAGGGAGCGGACTTGGGAACCGTAGCCGGCGAGCTGAAGTCGCGGCTGGAGAACTTGGACCTGCCAGCAGGATACAGCGTGCAGCTTCTCGGCGAATACACCGAGCGCGAGGCGGCAACGAACCGCCTGATGATCTACTCCGCGGCGGCCCTTGTCCTGATCCTCCTGCTGCTGCAGGCGTCCTTCCGCAGCTGGCGGCTGGCCGTCCTGTCGCTGCTGACGCTGCCAGTCGCCCTGGTGGGCGGGGTCATAGCCGCCTACATGACCGGCGGCGTCCTGTCCCTCGGGTCCCTCGTTGGCTTCCTCACGGTGATGGGGATCGCCGCGCGCAACGGCATCCTGCTGATCAACCACTGCCAGCATCTGGAAACCTATGAAGGCCAAACCTTCGGCCGCGACCTGGTGATGCGCGGGGCGGCGGAGCGGCTCTCGCCCATCCTCATGACCACCCTGGCCACCGGGCTTGCCCTGGTACCCCTGGTTGTCATGGGCAACATCCCGGGCCATGAAATTGAACACCCCATGGCCGTGGTTATCCTGGGCGGCCTGGTCACCTCCACCCTCCTCAATCTGTTCATCGTGCCCTCGCTCTATCTCCGGTTCGCCAAGTCCAGGAAGACMAGGGAGAGGGAGCGCGCTGCCGACGGGCCGGTGTCCGTCTAACAGCGGCAGGCGTCAGAACCTCAACCATCAGAACAGGGCGGCGGTCACGGTCCGGGTGAGCTGCTGAATGATCTGGGTGCGGGGGCCCATATCGGAGTAATTCCTGCCGCGGGTGTACACGACGAACACGAAGGCCCGGCCGTCCTTGTCCAGGACGGACGCGTCATGCAGGTTTCCGAACAGCAGCCCGTACTTGTGGTGAACCCCTACCCCGGGCGGAACCGCCGGCGGGATCAGTGTCTCAAAGTTGGTGTTCTGCATATAGGACAGGAGCTGGGCGGTGTTGCGGGCATTGAGCAGCTGTCCCGTGTAGAGCAGCTGGAGGGTCCTGGCCATTTCTGCGGGCGTCAGCAGGTTGACCGTGCGGTCGTAGGTGATCCCGATCGAGGCGGCGTAATCCGTGATGCCCCGCGCACCGACCGCCCGCAGGATCAGCGCCCACGAATCGTTGTTGCTCTGCTGGACCATCCGGCGGATCTGGGTGCCGGCAGTCGAGTTGCCCATGGGGGCGGTCAGCGAGGCGCGGCCGGTCTCAACGAGGTGGTAATACGCCGACGCGGCCAGAATTTTTGCCGTGCTGGCGGCCACAAACTTGTCCTGGATCCCGTAGCCGTGGACCACGCCGTCGGAGACATCGATCAAGGACACCCCCAGGGCATAGGCACTGTTGGCCGCGATGATCCCGTTGATCTGGCTGTCCAGTTCCGGGTCAATGGCCGGGACCGCGACGGCAGGCACGGCGGGGATCTCAGCGGGCTTCCCGGCGGCCGCCGGGACGGCGCCGGCCGCGGGCGAAGCAGTTGTTGGCGAAGCAGTTGCGGGCAGGTCAGATGCCGGCGGAACGGTCCGGCCGGCATCCGTGACCGGCGCCGTCGGCGTCGCTGCGGCGGCCGGCGGGTCAACGGGTAGCGCCGCCTGGACGCCTGCATAGACGCCGGCAGCCACGAGGGCCAGTGCGACGGCGGCCGCCGTCAGATACTGTCGCCGGGTCCTCCCCTCACGCCGGGCGCGGGACCGCAGACCGGGCCGGGAACCGTCGTTGGCCCGGTGCCCGCCGGAGCGGTAGTGCCGCGGGGCCGCCTCAGGCTTCGGGACCGGCCCCGTGCTGTTGTTCGAATCGTTCGAAGGCATCATACTTCCCCGAAGGTGACTGACCGCGGTGGGGCCATAGACTTCCAGCATTCTTCCCGCAAGCGGCTTCCCGCGCAAGGGCACGTCTCCGGGAAAAAGTGGGTCTGCCATCCGAAGCAGCGGCGTACGCTGGTGAAAACGTAAGGAGCGGCGATGCGCAAAATCATCCTGGCCATGCAGGTGTCCCTCGACGGATTCTTCGAGGGCCCGGACCGCGACATCAGCTGGCACATGGTCGACGACGAGCTGCACCGCCATTTCAACCAACAGCTCAGCACCATGGGTGCCTTCCTTGACGGCCGCGTCACTTACGAGCTGATGGAAGAGTTCTGGCCCACCGCGGACCAGGACCCGGCCGCCGGCGCAGTGATGGCCGAGTTCGCCCGGATCTGGCGGGACATGCCCAAGATCGTGTACTCGCGGACGCTGACATCTGCCGCCTGGAACACCACCGTGGTCCGGGATGTGGTGCCGGAAGAAGTGCTGGCCCTGAAAGAGCGGCCGGGCGGGGACCTGGCCCTCGGCGGGGCAGACCTGRCCGACACCTTCCGGCGGCTCGGGCTGATCGACGAATACTGGCTGTACGTCCATCCGGTCCTGATCGGACGGGGCCGCCCCATGTTCAAGGCTGCGGACAGCAAAGCCCAGCTCCGGCTGCTGGAGACGCGCGCCTTCGGCAACGGGGTGGCGCTGTTGCGCTACGCCGCGTAGCCGGCACGGAGCAGCCGGGCCTGCGGCACCCCGCTGCGGCCGGCGCTGCGTCCGGCGCTGCGTCACTTTCTTAAGCGTTTCTTAACGGGCTGGCGGAAGAGTGGGAGTCGTCGCCTGTCCGGGCGCCCTTGTCCCGAGCCGGAGGATCCCATGACTGGACCTGCCCCTGTTAAGAGCGATGCGCCGCTGGGCGGTGCTGGAGCACTCAGCCGAAGTGGAGCACCAAGCCGTCCCGACGCCGTGCGCCCCGCCGCGGGTCCCCGGCTGTGGGCCCTCCCCCAGGTCCGCCACTGGTTAGTGCTGGGCGTCCTGCTGTCGGCCGCCGTCGTGGCATTGGGCCTGGCGGCGCAGCTGACACCCGGCTTCAGTGCCGCCGAGCTCGGGGTCGATCAGGACCTGAGCCAGCACCACGCCGCCGCCCTGACCGCCGTCGCGATGGCGCTGAATGTTGTGTTTGGCCCGGTGGCGGGCCTCGCGCTGATCGGCGCCGCGGCGCTGTACATCTGGCTTTTCCGCGGCGGCCTGGCCAAGGCGATTGCCTTCGGCCTCGTGGCATCATCCGGCTGGGTGGCAAGTGAATTCTTCAAGCTCCTCGTGGCCCGCCAGCGGCCCAGCCCTGCCCTGCTGTTCGATCCCCTGGCTCCGGAAACGGGTTCCAACAGCTTCCCGAGCGGCCACGTGTCCTTTGCGGTGGCACTGGGATTCGCAGTGTACTTCCTGGCCCGTGGAACCCGCTGGGCCAAGGTCACGGCCCTCGCGGCGGCCGTGATGGCCCTCGTCGTAGCCTGGTCACGGCTGTACATCGGCGTTCACTACCCCACTGATGTCGCGGCGTCGTTCCTGGCCTCGAGCGCAGCCGTTGTCCTGCTCGCGGGACTGTGGAACCTTCTCGCGCCGCGGATAGCGGAGCGGATTCGTGCCCGTTCGGGCAGCCGGCCGCTGGGCAGTGAGGAGAAATGAGAATGCCCGCCATGGACGTTTTTGCCGCCCTTCCGGCCGTCCACGCCGCCGCAACACTGTCCCTGCTGGACCCGGCAAGCCTGCTCGCCGGGTTGGGCCCGGCCGCCCTGGGTGTGATCGCGGTGATGGTCTTCATCGAGTCGGGCGTGCTCTTTCCCTTCCTGCCCGGCGACTCCCTGTTGTTCACAGCAGGACTTCTGCACCAGCAGCTGCAACTGACGTTGCCTGTGCTGATCGGCGTCGTCACCGCGGCCGCGGTCGCCGGGGACCAGGTCGGTTACATGCTCGGACGGAAATTTGGCCGGCGATGGTTCAAGGACGACGCCCGGATCCTGAAGACAGCGCACCTGACCACCACGGAGGACTTCTTCCGCCGCCACGGCGGGGCCGCCGTCGTGCTGGCCCGCTTCGTCCCCATGGTCCGGACGTTTGCTCCGCTGACCGCCGGGACCGCGCGCTATGACTACAAATCCTTCACCCTGTGGAATATCACCGGCGCCGTCGCGTGGGCAGCCTCCGTGACGATGCTTGGCACCTGGCTGGGGCACTTTGACATCATCGCCAGGAACATCGACGCCATCGTCGTGGCCATGGTGCTCGTCTCCGTCGTGCCGGGGGTGGTGCAGCTCCTCAAACGCCGCCGGAACTCCCGCGGCGCAGCCGCAGCCGCAGACAAAGCCGCCGGCGACACGGCAGAAGAACCCGGGGCCGGACTGCGGACTGAGGAAATGGCCGCGGAAGAATAGCTGACATGACCTCCGCTGACCTTCCGTCCCTGCTGCTCGTCGAGGACGACGCCGTCCTGGGACCGCTCATCGCCGAGCTCCTGGACCCGGACTACCGGGTCCAGTTGGTCACCAACGGCCGCGACGGCCTCCACCAGGGACTGACCGGGAGCTGGGACGTCATGGTGGTGGACCGCGGGCTGCCCGGCATGGACGGCATCGCCCTCATTACGGCTTTGCGGTCGAAAGGCATTGCCACGCCCATCCTGATCCTGACCGCGCTGGGCGATGCCGACGAAAAAGTCAGGGGCCTGGACGCCGGCGCCAACGATTACGTGACCAAGCCGTTCGACGCCGGCGAACTGGCAGCACGCCTGCGCGCACTGACGCGGACTTTCACTCCCCCGGCCCCGGCACCGGTGGCGATCGGGGACTGGGAACTGGATCCAACGCAGCGCTCCGTCCGTTCCGTCTACGGGCAAACGGTGTCACTGACCGCAAAGGAAGGCCAGCTGCTGGCTGCCCTGGCCGCGGAACCGGACCGCGTCTTCACCCGGGATGAGCTCCTCGCGGCGTGCTTCCACGCCTCGGAACAGCCCGGCGTGATCGATACCTATGTTCATCACCTGCGCCGGAAGATCTCCAAAGCAGTGATCCGCACGGTGCACGGCCTCGGATACCAGATCGGCGAAGCCCATGAGTGACGGCCGGCCGGCCGGCGGAAATCCGGACCACTCCATCCTGCGCAAGGCTTCCCTCAAGGTCGCGGTGCGGATCAGTGCTGCGTGCGCGGTCATGGTTCTCGGGCTGCTCGCCGCCACGGCGCTATACCTCACGAACCAACTGGCCCATCCTGAAGTGCCGGGCTCGGCGGCGGCCGGGACGGCCTACACCTACCTGGATTCCAAGGACGTCCTCGAAGCCATGATCATCGCCGGGGTGGCGGGAATCCTGCTGGCCGGAATCGTCGGGTGGCTCAGTGCGCGCAGCGCGATTCGTCCCCTCAGTGATGCCCTGGCAAGGGAGCGGCGTTTTGTCCAGGACGCCAGCCACGAATTGCGCACGCCATTGACCATCCTGGACACCAGGATCCAGCTGGCCCAGCGCAACACTGTGCCCGGCTCCAGGCAAAGCCACGACCTGGCCCGGATCCGGGAGGACGCCGCGACGCTGACAGGGATTGTCAACGAACTGCTCCTCGCGGCAACCGCGGAGGCCCCGGACCGTTCCGCGCCCCCTGCCGACCTCGCCGACGCTGCCGCCAGCGTCGCCGGCAGCCTCCAGCAGGTGGCAGAGCAGCGCCAGGTGCGTCTGGAATTCTCCGCCGATGCCCGGCCGCTGGCCCGGATCGAGAAGAATGCGCTGCGGCGTGCCGTGCTGGCCCTGGCGGACAACGCGCTGGCCCACACGCCTCCGGGCGGCCGCGTGTCCATCACGACCTCAATCGAGCAGAAGCGCGCCGTGATCACGGTGGCGGACTCCGGGACCGGAATCACCGGCGTCGATCAGGCCCGGATCTTTGACCGGTTCGTGCGGACGGCCGGCACCGGCACCTCACAGGGACAGCGGAGCTTTGGCATCGGCCTGGCCCTGGTCCGGGAGATTGCTGTCGCGGCCGGGGGCACCGTCGAGGTGGCCGCGACGGGCGACGAGGGAACCGTCATGAAGTTGACGCTTCCGCTCATGGGCAGCGGGAATCCCTGAGGTCCATCCGCCGGGGAAAGATATGCCATCGGGATCCCGGACTCCCGAATGCGGAGACAGGAAAGACCGGCGGTCGAGTTGCCCCCAAGGGAACTCGAGCGCCGGTCTTTCCGGACTGTCTGGCCCCGGGTCGGGGCCGTGCGGCTTAGGCGCGGACGAACGTCACGCCGCCGGTCGCGGTGAGCCAGGACAGCGGGTGGACCATGGTCTGGTTCTTGCCGTTCATGCCGCCACTGACCACCTGGCCGTTGCCGGCGTAGATGCCGACGTGGCCGGACTGGACCACCATGTCACCGGGCTGCGGCGTCGCCACAACGGTTCCAAGGCCAAGGAACGCGCGGGGACCGATGTCGCCAACGGGCTTACCCGCGGCGCCAAGGGCCTTTTCCACCATGGCGGTGCAGTCCTGGGTGATGCCCACCTGGCTGTAGGCGGCCGAGAGCATGATGGCGTTGCGTCCGCCCGCGGGCGCCGCGGCCGGCGCTGCTGCCGGAGCTGCTGCCGGAGCGGCCTGCACCTGGATGACCGGCTTGGCCGGAGCCTTGGGCGCTGCCGCCGGGGCTGCAGCGGGAGCCGGAGCCGGTGCGACGGGCTGTTCGATGACCGGCGCGGCAACAGAATCCACTGCGGGGCGCTCGAAGCTGATCTTGACGCTTGAATCGGCGCTGACGGGGGCACTGACCTGTCCGGTGACGTCGACGTTCGACGCCGGAGCAGAGTCACGCTGCACGGGGGCGGTGGCGGCGTTGGCGGCCATTCCGCTGGTCAGGACCAGGCCGGATGCGGCGGCGAGGACGGCGGCATGGCGCGCAAAAGTATTGACTGAAGTCATGAAAAATGTAGCCTCTCCCAATGCCTGCGAGGTGAGCTGTCGGATTCGGATGGGAGGCACCCGGCCGCACTCCCGGGCCCGTCGTTGCGGGCACTGTGCGGCTTCACCCCAAGACCTGCATATCAGCAGATCAAAAGTGGTTTCCCCGTCTCTGCCGGACGTTGATGCGAGTTACCCCCGGGCCGCGGCAGAGTTAGGCAATCGGCTGGGGAGCGCCCGTATCGGAGACAACAGGCACTCATCAACCGTAGCGCGAACCGCACCCGAAAGTCACATTCAGGTAACGGAGCCGTGATGCCGGGCCGCAATTTGCCCATAGGGCGGCGCCGTTTCCGAACATAGGATGATGCCATCAGCACCACCGGAAGCGGAGGCCCGAAAATGAACAGCCATTGTGTCGCCATCTGCCAGTTGAGCACTCAGCCCCAAGAGGATTTCGACGTCAACACCGAGCTGCTGATCCTCGACGGCGGGGACGTCCACGTGAGCACATGGGACGCGGAACCGCGCGACGGGGGTTTCGACGAGCACATCCTCAATGACCGGGTGGACGCGCTCGGGTACATGGTTGTCAACGACTGGGCTTTCCTGGACGGCAAGGCCTATGCGGTGGTGGAACGGCGGTCAGGCCCGGCGCCGGCCGGCCGCCGCGAACCGTGACCTTCCTGTCGCTGGCGCTGATCGCCGTCATCGCCTTGGCTGGCCCCCTGCTGGCCCTGCCGGCGCGCTGGCACTTGCCTGTCATGCTGGGTGAGCTGCTGGCCGGCATCGCGATCGGGCGCTCAGGCCTGGCCCTGGTGGACCCCGCGGACCCGACGTTCACCCTGCTGGCCAATATCGGGTTTGCGCTGATGATGTTCGTGGCAGGCACCCACGTTCCCGTGCGGGATCCGCACATCCGTGGCGCCCTCGGCAAAGGCTCCCGCCGGGCGATGGTGGCCGCAGCGGCAGCGGTGGTGATCGGAACCGGCATCGGACTGCTGTTCGGGACTGGACATGCTCCCCTCTACGTCGTGCTGCTGGCCTCCTCGTCGGCCGCCCTGGTGCTTCCAATCGTCGATTCCCTGCGCCTCGGCGGGCCAGATGTCGTCGCTATGACAGCGCAGGTGGCAATAGCCGACACAGCCTGCATTGTGGCGTTGCCGCTCCTGGTGGATCCGCCCCACGCAGTCCAGGCGGCGCTGGGTGTCCTCGCGGTGACCGGGTGCGCGGTAGTGCTCTTTGTCGGCTTGCGCTGGCTGGAGCGCCAGGGAATCCGTCGGCGCGTGCACCGGCTCTCGGAAAGCCGCAAGTTTGCCCTGGAGCTACGGATCCAGCTGGCCGTGCTCTTCACCCTGGCCGGTGTCGCGACGTGGAGCAATGTGTCTGTGATGATGGCAGGCTTTTCTTTCGGCCTGGTGATGGCTGCGGTCGGCGAACCGCGGCGGCTGGCCCGGCAACTGTTCGCGCTCAGCGACGGCTTCCTGGGTCCGCTCTTCTTCGTGTGGCTGGGTGCATCGCTGACGCTAAGGGACCTGGCCGGGCACCCGGACATGATGGCCCTCGGCCTGTTGCTGGGGGCCGGGGCCCTGCTGGCCCACGCCGACCTGGCTTTCCTGGGACTCCCGCTGTCGCTGGGGGTGTTGTCGGCGGCCCAGCTTGGCGTACCGGTGGCTGCGGCGAGCATCGGCACGCAGCTTCAGGTCCTGCTCCCAGGCGAGGCCGCGGCCCTGCTGGTGGGAGCGCTGGTCACCATAGCCGCGGGCGCCGTCGCCGGGTCACGGGCGGCGAGGACTTTCGCGGTCCCGGCAAATGCCGGCGGCAAGTCCGGAAATTCCGGCAGCGCCGTTGGGCAGGGCGATCCGGGGGGTCCGAAGGCCTGACAGTCCGGATGTCTAAATGCCTGGGCCAAAGCCGAGCCGGCGGCGAAATTTCGGAGGGTCATTCTCCAATGGACGTGAATTGCAGCTCCGGCCTCCACTTTGCCATCTCTGCCAGGACCCGGGAGACGGCATCCCGGACAGCTGTGCCGTCGGCGTCGAACGTCCCGCCCGGCTCGCCGAGCACCGCGTTGGCGTGCCGGAGGAACCTGTCCCAGTCCCCCGCGCCCGCGCGCAGCGCCAGCAACGGCGAGAGAAGCGCGGCCCGGCGCAGCCAGGCGTCGGGCTCGCGCACCCACCGGTCCAGCACGCTGTCGGCCCGCACCCTGGCCAGAACATCGAGTCCGTCCACCAGGGGCCCGACGACGTCGACGGCGAGCGGATCCACAAGGTCCCGCACCCGCGCCTGCCGGATGAAGCCCTCCAGCCGGGTGAGGTCGGAGTTGGTCAGGAGCTTCACGTTGGCCTGCAGCAGGACCACGGCGGCCAGCCGGCGCTCGAAAACCGGCGCGGCCCCCCGGCCGGAGCCTCCGAGCCCGGAGCCCCACAGTTCGGAACTCAGCGCAGTGACCTCATCGCGGGACAGCCCGGGATAGCGGCGGCCGGCATCCCGGACCGTGCCGCGCACGGCGCCCACGGACGTGCCGTAGAACCGGAGGCCGCTGCCCGCCGGCTCCGTTTCCAGCCGCGCCTGAAGCTGTTCAGCGCGGCGCCAGGAAGCTTCGCGCTGCAGCGAGAGGTCGATGAATTCGCCGGCATCACTCACCTGTCCATTCTTTCCCCTCGCGGCTCGCGGCGGAAACGCGGTGCCAAGCTGTCCTGGGCGGTGGACCCGGACCATCTGCCTAGACTGAACTGGCAAGCCTCCGATCGAAAGCGGTTTACGCAACCATGCACACCAAGCTGACACTCGCCATCGCACTTTCCGGCATGACGCTGGGGGTGGCAGGATGCGCTGCCCCTGCGCCATCTACCGCACCGTCGCCTGAGTCACCTGCGGCATCCGCGGCGCCGGCCCCTGATTTCGCATTAGACATCACGGGGGCGCCCGGCCGGATTGCCCAGGCCGGCCTCACTGTGCTGACGGCGGAGGGCAACGTGGACCACTATCACGCACATCTGGACGTGCTGAAGGACGGCAAGCCCATCGCGGTGCCGGCCAATATCGGCATCACCACCGGAGCTGACCACAGGGCCAACGGCATCTCAGCCCTGCACACCCACGACACCACGGGCGTGGTCCACATCGAGTCCCCCACCGCCGGCCAGGTCTTCACCCTCGGGCAGCTCCTGACGGAGTGGGGCGTCCTCGGTGGCAACGGCGCCCCCGGCACCGGTGGGGGTTCGCTGGATGGCTGGACCGTTTACGTGAACGGCCGGAAGTTCGACGCCGGGATCCGGGACCTCCCGTTCAAGGCGCACGACGAGATCGTCCTGTCCTACGGCACAGCGCCGGCGACGATCCAGGCCTCCTATGATTTTCCGCCCGGAGAGTGAGGTGACCGGAGAAGTGAGGTGACCGGAGAGTGAGGTGACCGGGGGCGACGGCGGGCGGCATGCCCCTACCTGCACAACTGTGCAGCAGTCTCTCCACGCAACCCCACCTGGCACCAGCGGCGTCGAAAAATGCATGCACAAACGTGCATGTTGGAGCGATCCGCGGAGCACCTTCCCTAGCGTGAATTGAGAGACGTGAGTCGGATCACAGCGGGGGCTGATCCCCTACCTCACTTCCATTTCCACAGACCGTCACAGATGACGCGTCCAACCGAAGAGGTAATCCGTGCCACACCCGAAAACGCCCGCAGCACTCGCAACCCTGGCCGCTGCGACCTTGGCGCTGCTCGGCGCATCCCTGATGGGTGTGCCGGCGGCCCAGGCCGACACCGTTGACGTTTCGCCGCCCGGCGCGAATGACTGGTCCTGCAAGCCCTCGGCAGCCCACCCCTACCCGGTGGTCCTGGTGCCGGGAACCTTCGAAAACATGGCGAAGAACTGGGCGACGATGTCGCCGGCGCTAAAGAGCCAGGGCTACTGCGTCTTCGCGCTGAACTACGGTGCGACCAACGGCGTCGACGCCACGGGCCCGGTGGCAGACTCAGCCCGTCAGCTCGCCCCGTTTGTCGACAAGGTACTGGCCTCGACGGGTGCCAGGAAAGTTGATCTCGTGGGCCACAGCCAGGGCGGCATGATGCCGCGCTACTACCTCGGTTTCCTTGGAGGCGCGGACAAGGTGAACCACCTTGTGGGCATCGCCCCGTCCAACCACGGAACCCGCGGGCTCATCACGCCGACACCGGACGCCGTTCCGCCGGCCACCTCAGTGGGAGGGTCGAATTGCCAGGCCTGCGCCGACCAGCAGGCAGGTTCACCATTCCTCACCGAGCTCAACTCCATTGGCGACACGGTTCCTGGTCCGGCCTACACGGTGATCTCCACGACGCACGACGAGGTGGTGACGCCCTACCCCAGCCAGTTCCTCGCCGGCCCGGCCCAGCAGGTCACCAATATCACCATCCAGGACAAGTGCCCGGCAGACGTGATTGACCATGACCAGGCGCCCAACGACCCCGTCACCCAGCGTCTCGTGTCCGACGCTCTTGGTCAGCCGGCCGGCCGCCCGGGCAACCCGGCGTATCAGCCCAGCTGCGTGTAGCGCGGCACCCCGGGCGGAGGCGGCATGCGGAACGTCCCGGATCCGGGAGGTTTGCGGGCTGAGGTAACGGTCCGGTAACGTTGGCGGCTGGCCGTGAGGCCCGGCCCGAATGCAGGGCCCCGGACCGCCCCTTTGCAGGGCCCCGTTGCGCCGTTCGGCGTCTGCTCGCCCATGCCTTGCGGCAGGGGCCGGATGAAACTTCCCGCATTATCCGCCGCCCAGGCAGCGTCGGTTGTGCGTGCCAGCCACGAAAGCCCGGAGGGGTCCGTTGTTCAAGAAAACACCGCTGTTCAATAAATCAACGTTCAAAGATGCACGGCCGAAGGCAGGCTCCACGGCACCACAGCTCAACAAAGTAGCGATTGCGCTGAGCCTGGGCGCACTGTCCCTGACCGGCTGCAGCGCCGGTCCCACGACGGGCGCCGCAGCCGTTACACCGGCCACCGGGGCCGCGCATTCTGCTGCGGGCTCCACGTCCCCGGCGGCAACCCAGGCCGCGCATCCTGCCGCGAAGGCCCCAGCCTCGGTGGCCGCAGCACCGAAGCCGGCGGCCCCCAAGCCTGCCACCAGCACCACCCGTGCACCTGCGGCTCCCGGAACCGATGCGGCACCTGCACGGGCCGCCGCGCCGGTCGCGCCTGCGGCTGGCGCCCAAGCGGCAGCCGCTCCGGCGCCGACGGCGGTAACGGCGCCCGTCGCTGCCCAGGCTGCCGTCGCCGCGACCGGCGACGGTTCCCAGGCCGCCACGGCACGGGGCTGGGGTTCGGTTGTCGCGGGTGACGAGTTCTCCAAGGCCGGCGCCCCCGACTCCACCAAGTGGAGCGTCTTCAAGGGATCCGGACATGCCGGCAAGGGTGTCAGGAGCCCGCAGGCCTGGTCGGTTGCCAATGGCGTGGCCACAGTCAGCGGCGACTCGGCCGGCACCACGGGCGGCATGTCGGCTAAATTTGCCCAGCAGAAATACGGCAAGTGGGAGACGCGCATGCGGACCAGCGCCCGGGACCCGGAGTACCACCCAGTGCTGATCCTGTGGCCCAACAACAACACCTCCCCCAACTGCGCCGAGATCGACTACGCCGAGGGCAGCACCAACACCGCACAGATCAAGTTCTTCCTGCACTATGCCTGCGGCGGCTCGAACTTCCAGACCACGGCGGCCAAGACGATCGACACCACCCAGTGGCACAACTACGCAGTGGAGTGGACCCCGGCCGGCATCACCGGTTACATCGACGGCGTCAAGACCTTCTCCGACACGAACCCCGCGCACCTGCCCTCCGTGGGCATGCACCAGACACTGCAGCTGGACTGGTTCCCCGACGGGTCGGCCACCAAGCCTTCACAGATGCAGGTCGACTGGGTCCGCGTCTACAAGTAGGACCGGCAAATCGCCAGGCAGCCCCGCGCCGTACTGCGGCGCGGGGCTGCCTTGGTGTTGGCCGAGGACGCGCCGCTACAGGCGGCAGGACTCAAACCCCTTGAAGTTCCCGGGCGGCTACCGCTGAGACCAGCATCGAACCGGCTGCCGTCACGGCGTCGATCACCGGAACCCCGAGCCGGCGGCGGAGCACGTCCGCCATGCCGATGCTGCTCAGGCCCGTGCTGGCCTGGACGATCATGTCGGCGCCGGCGTCAACCAGCATGTGGGCCGCGGCGAGGGCGTCGAAAATCCCGGCAGGCATGAGGAAGGCGTCGGGTGTTTCGATCCTTCCCTGCCCGTCAATGAGCAGCATGCGTTCGCCCAGTGCATCCGAGATCGGGCCCGGTACGTGTGCGCCGAGACCCAAAACTCCAATCCGGCCGCCGAAGGTCAGAGCCGCGGCCGCGGCTGCGGAGCCCGCTCCGATGACCGGGATATCCACGGCTGCCCGGGTGGCGGCCAGCCCGGGGTCGGAGGCGCAGCTGATAATCAGGGCGTCAGCGTCCCCCGCCATGTCCCTCGCCAGGCGGACGACCTTGGGGGCCGCAGATTCGAGCGACGCCTGGTCGTAGACGCCGGACGGCTGGTCCGGAATACAGCGGGATGTGACGGTAAATCCGAATGCTTCCTGGAGGAGTTTCCCGTGGGCGTGGAGCAGGCGTCGGTCCGACGTCGTCATCACCCGGATCAGTCCAACACGCATGGCGTACTACCTTTCGAACGGATTCGTTGGTGCGAGGCTACCCGGCGAGTATTTCCGCGTCTTTTCGGGCAGATGACCAACACAAGCGCTGCAGCGGATACGCCCCGTGGCGCCGGCGGCCGTTAGCATTCCGCGGGCAGCGTCACCGTGGCTTGTGCATGAAACTTGGCGAAAACTTCGCTCCCGTGTGGGGTTGGCGGCCCGGCGTCGTTGTAGGTTTGTCACGGTGGCCCGTCTTAGGACCCGGGTACAGTACCCGGGATTGGGGGAAGGCGGCAGGCCGGTTCCGGACTCAGCCGGAACGATGACCAAAGGAACAGCCATGTCGGTGGAGCCGTCGTCCACTCCAGGACGCCTCGAAGAACAGGATCCCGAGAACCTGGTATCCGGTGCGGAACATGCCGCATCTGCCGCCGGAATCCGACATCAGGCCGCCAGAATCATTGACGCCGTCCTCGACGACAGTGCCCCGGAACAAGCCCGCGCACGGGAGCTGCTGCGCCAGCAGCTGGCTGCGCATCCCGGACATCCGGAACGGGCCCTGCTGGAGCACCTTGCGGCGTTGAAGGCTTTGGACGGGCACCGCGAAATGACGTCGGAGGCTGCCGGCCCGTTCCGGCCGGAATTTGCCTCGGGCGAGTAAGCGCAACGCTTACTTGTAAACGCGGATCCAGTCGACCTGCATCTGGCTGGGTTTGGTGGGCGTCCCGTTGGGAAACCAGTCCAGTTGCACCGTCTGGTGCATGCCTACCGTGGGCTGATGCGCCGGGTTCGTGTCCACAAACCACAATGACCCGTCGACGTATCCCTCGATCCCGGCGGGGGTCCACTCGAGCGCATAGTTGTGCCATTGTGTGGTGTCGATCGTCTTGGCCGCGGTGGTCTGGAAGTTCGGGCCACCGCAGGCGTAGTGCAGGAAGAACTTGATTTGGGCGGTGTCAGCGCTCCCTTCGGCGTAGTCAATCTCGGCGCACGTGGACGAGATGTTGTTGTTCGGCCACAGGATCAGGACGGGGTGATATTGCAGATCCCGCTGGCCAATTTTCATCCTGGCCTCCCAGCGGCCGTACCGCTGTTGGGCAAACCTGGCGGACATGCCGCCGGTGGTGCCCGCGGCGTCGCCGCTGACAGTCAAGACCCCGCCGCCTACAACCAGCGCATCCGGACTCCGGATCCCCTTGCCCGCGTGCCCCGGCCCCTTGAAGACCTTCCATTTCGCGGGGTCAGGCGGCCCGGCGTAACTGAATTCGTCCCCCGCCACCACTGGGCCCCAGCCGCGGACGACGGCGGCCTGCGTCCCGTCGGAGACGGCGGCCTGCGTCCCGTCGGAGACGGCGGCTTGCGTCCCGTAGGAGACGGCGGCCGCACGGTCTATCGCCGGCGCCCGTTCCCTGGACACTGGTGCGGCACCACACCCGGCAAGGGCCAAGGCGCCTGCAGCGCTCAACGCCGCGGTCCTGCGGTTTGCGAACATCGCGTCTCCATCCGGTCGGGACATGTCCGGGCCATGCTTCAGACGAACTTGCCTTTACACATACTTGCCTTCACACATACTTGCCAAACCAGGCGAGCGTGTCGTTCCACGCGGCCGTGGCCTGCTCCTGGTTGTAGCGCGGCCCGGTGTCATTGTGGAAGGCGTGGTCCACGCCGGGATAGATCTTGAGCTCGTTCCGGACACCGGTTTTGGCCAGAGCATCCCGGAGCGCCGGCATGGCGCCGGTGATCCGCTGGTCCAGTTCGGCGTAGACGCCGAAGACGGCCGCCTTGATGGCCGGGACCTTGTCCAGGTCAGGCGCGGGTCCGTAGAACGCCGACGTCGCCAACAGGCCCGGGATCGCCGTCGCCGACTGCCACGTGATGCCGCCACCGAAGCAGAAGCCGTTCATGGCGATCCGCCCGTGATCAACGAAGTCCTGGGCGTTCAGGTAGTCAAAGCCGGCCGTGAAGTCGGAAACGTGACGCTGCGCCCCGGCCTGGGTCAGTGCTCCCGGGACAGCATCCGGGTCCATGCCCGCGGTACCGCCTTCCCTGCTCAGCAGGTCCAGGGCCAGAGCCGCGTATCCGGCTTTGGCGAAGCGGCGCGCCACATCCTGGATATGCGGTGTCAGCCCGCGGTTCTCGTGGCAGACCAGCACGGCCGGTCCGGCGGCCCCGTGGTCGGGCCGTGCGAGATAGCCACTGATGTCGGTGCCGCCCGATGCGAATTGCACGGTCGCCGTCGTCAGCCCGGCCGCGCCCTCCGGGACCGACAACGGGCTTTTGGCCCCCGGCACCGCGCCCGCGGACACTGTGCCGGACCCCGGCGCGGACGACGTCGGCGTCGGCATGGGATCGGTACTGCGGGGAACCTCCTCGGGCGTGCAGCCCACCAGGAGCATCGCTGCCGAGGCCGCCGCCATGCTGCCGGTGATGAACGCCACCCGGCGCGTGAACGTGTGCTGGCTCATGGCGCCGGAGCGGTAGTCGTCGAAGAATTCCTCAATCAGGTACTTCTCAAACTTGCCAAGCTGGGTCATGGCGGGCCTCCTCAGTGTGCCGATCATCCTCCTCCGAAGTCAGATGTCCGGCAAGGGTCCTGGACAGGCCGGCCCGACGGCGCCACTTCCCAACAACGACGACGACGCCTCGACGCAGCCCCGGCACCAGGCCACAACGGTCAAACGCGCGCGCAGCCTTCTCCCAGCCGCCTGAGGCCAGCCATTTCAGTCCTCGGGTTCCGAGGGCCGGGCAGGCCGGCGCCCCGACAGCGTCTGGACTGCCTCTGCGATGCCCTCATCCCCTCGTTCAATCTCTTGCATGTAGAGTCTTCCGCTCGTAATGAGGCCGTCCTCGGTCTCGAAAATCGTCACCCCGCGCATGTCGAAGGGCCGCCCATCAGTCCGGGTGCCGGCCCAAGTCCATTCGCTCCACGTGGTATTACCGTCGTCCACGGAGCGGAGCACTTCTGCGCGAAAATCGGGAACGCCAGCGAACATCGCTGCCCAGTTCGCGTGCATCTGCGCCCGTCCCACAAATGCCCTGCCCGGGTGGACCGGCTGCACGCTTTTGTACGACTCATGGAACAACGCGGCCGCTGCCTCAAGGTCGTGACCATTGAACGCAGCAAGCAGGCGCTGGATAAATTGGCTCATGTGATCACTCCTCGGTGTGGCGGAGCTCGTGCTCTGTTTCATGCACAGGCCCATTAACGGTCCCCACTAGGGCCGGGATCCGGCCAGCCCGCATCGTCAATCTACGCCTCCGCCGTCGCCCGGTTCCAGACCGATTAGGTCTGGCCGCACAGGTCCGGACCGATCGGGCCCAGACCGGTGAGGTCCAGGCGCCAATCGGTCCGGGAATTCCTGAACTGACGCGGGCACCACTAGCCGGTAACCTTGTAGGTGCTCGAATTCCATGTCAGGCGGCCGCGTTGAAAGTCCGAGGCCCGGCCGACAGAAACGGCATACTCGTCCCGGGTCGGATAGCCCAGCCGGCTCCTCTCCCAGCCGAGGGAGGCCCACCTCGCCCGGATCGCACCCAGCACATAGTGCGCCCCTGTCGTCGGGGTCCAGTAAATCGAGGACCCGCCCGACCCGGTGAAGTGGTTGTATCTTCCCACTCCGTCCGTCGAGCCCTTCTCGTCGGTCGTCGGAAAGCCGAGCACACCCGCGGCAGCGCACGCAGCCTTGTAGCGTTTGTAAACCTCACCACGTACCGAATGTGCACCGGTCGCCGGGGACCAGCAGACCACACCTTTCACGTAGACCTGGCACTTCCCTCCAGCAACGGGATACTCCAAAGTCAGCGACCGGCCAAGGGACGACCGCGGGTCGCCCGCGCCGATTTTCCACGCGTAGGCAGCGATGGGGTCGTCGGTGCCCTTCCCGGTGAGCATCACCTTCAACGCGCCCTGGCCGTCGTCCGCCGTGATCAGGTAGTAGGTTTCCGAAGTTCCCGCCTGCCCGAAGGCTGTCGGCGTGAAAGTCACGCTCTGGAATGCGGATTCGCCCGCAGGAATCTTCAATCCCTCGGCAATGGTGGTGGTAGTTGAAAAGACCCCCAACGGCGCCTTCGCCTTGGTGATCGTCATGGGTACGTTGCCGGTGTTGGTGATCTGGAATGCCCTGGTGGCGGAGGTCCCCACGGGGACGTCACCAAAGTCCAGGGTGCGTGGCATCTGCAGGTGCGCCGCGCCCGAGCCGGGGGTCGCGGTCACCTTCACGGTTACCGACCCGCGCTCACTGGTGACGACGAGCGTATAGGTCACGGGATTCGTTGACGTGGGACTGAACGTCATGGACACTGCCACAGACGCGAGGGGCTGGATGGTCTGCCCCACGCCCGGCACCGTGGCCGGGTCGACCTTGAGCTGTGCGCTGACCGGCAACGCGACGCCGGTGATCTTGGCGACTGTGGTGCCGGTGTTGACGATGTTGACCGTCTGCCGGCTGACCGTCTTTGTCGGGACGTCGGTGAACTGCACCGTGGCCGGAGTCGCGCCCAGGCCCTCCTTCGTGCCGATGCCGTGGACGCCGAGGAGGTCGGTTTCGCCGTCGGCAGTTTTGACCGTCAAGGTGCCGTCCGCCTGGCCTGGAACGGTCGGCGCGTTAGGCTCCTCCCATGTCGCCCGATCAATTCCTGGCCGAACTGGCCAACTCCCTGGACCACCTCGGCACGCTCGCCCGGCAGCCGCGGGACACTCTTGCCGGCGCCGTTCCGGCGTGCCCCGGCTGGACGCTCGAGCAGCTCTTCGGGCATCTCGGCTCAATCGAGAGGTGGGCAGCCGGGGTGGTCCGGACGGGCACCTTTGTCCAGGAACCTGCACCGCCGGCCGAGGGCGCCGCGGCCTGGTTTCTCGCGGGCACCGCACCCTTCCTCGAGACGATGACGGGCCTTGATCCGGAGAGCGAATGCTGGAACTTTGGGCCGACTCCGCGCACCGCCCGGTTCTGGCTTCGGCGACAGGCCCACGAACATGCCATCCACCTGGTCGACGCCTGCCAGGCGCTTGGCCTGGAGATCCCCGTGCTGGCGGACAATTTCATGCTCGACGGTGTCGACGAGGTCCTGGCGATGTTCGCGCCGCGGCAGCTGCGACTGGACCGGATGCCGCCTCCGGACAAAGCTGTGACCTTTCAGGTGCCAGGGGCCGCCAGCTGGACACTGGGACCTGGTGCCGCCGTGGCCTTGATTTCCGCCCCGTTGCCGGTGATGTATCTGGGTCTTTGGGGTCGATCCAACCTGGCAGAGAACGCCGTCATTGAAGGTGACGCCGCCGCGGCCCTGCGTGTGCTTCGGGGTCCGCTCACACCATGAGTTCCGGCATCGGGATTAGGATACGAACACGTCCCGCGAAGCCGTGGACGCTCCACGAGCCGCCCGATGCTTTCGTGACCGCATGTTCGAAGGGAACTCAAACGCATGTCAGAGCACGCCACACCCGGCACCGCAGGTCTCTCCACGCCCCAGGCCAGATGGGGAATTCTCGGCACCGGGTTTATCGCCGGGCTGCAAACGCCGGACCTGATCGACAACGGCTCAGTGGTCCAGGCCGTCGGCTCCAGGACCATGGCATCCGCGACCGATTTCGCGGCCCGGTTTCAGATCCCCACGTCCCATGGAAGCTACGCGGACCTCGTGGCCGACCCGGACGTCGACGTTGTCTACGTTTCTACGCCGCACCCGTTCCACCACGAGAATGCGCTGTTGGCCCTGGACGCCGGTAAACACGTGCTGATCGAAAAGCCCTTCGCCATGAACGCCTGGCAGGCCCGGGAGATCGTGGAGCTCGCCGAGACGAAGGGGCTGATCGCCCTTGAGGCCATGTGGACACGCTACCTTCCGCACATGGTCCGCATCCGTGAGCTGATTCGGTCCGGCGCCCTGGGCGAGGTCCGCACAGTGATCGCTGACCACAACCAGAATCTGCCCAAGGATCCGGCGCACCGCCTCAACGACCCGGCGCTGGGCGGCGGAGCGCTCTTGGACCTGGGCATCTACCCCGTCTCCTTCGCCTTCGACGTCTTCGGGGCGCCGACCGGGATCCGGGCAGCGGCCAGCATGACTGAAACCGGAGTTGACCGGCAGACCGCGATGATCTTCGAATACGGTGACGGGCAGCAGGCCGTGCTGCACTGCGCGCTGGACACGGCAGGACCAAACCAGGCCTCGATCATCGGAACCGAAGGCCGGATCGAGATCCCGTCAGTCTGGTACACGCCGTCGGCCTTCACCAGGTATGACGCCGACGGAAACATCGTCGAGCGATTCGATGAACCCGTCACCGGCCGCGGCATGCAATACCAGGCGCGGGAAATGGAGCGGCTCATTGCGGCCGGCTCCGTTGCCAACGACATCCTGCCGCCCCGGCAGAGCGTTCAGGTCATGGAGGCCATGGACGAAGTTCGGCGCCAGATCGGCCTCGCCTACGCCAGCGACGACAAGGACCACGGGCGCGCCTAGTACCGGTCCTGCGGCGGCCCCAGTTTTCCATGAGGAGGCACGGCCGCCGCTCACCCTCGCCCGATCAGCCCGGCCACGCGATCGAGTTCTTCATCCAGATTGTAGAAATGTACCGCCAGCCGGATTCTGCCCTCCCGGACCGATGCCACCACGTTGGCCTGGCGGAACCGCGCCAGGACCGCCTCAGTGTCTGTCACCGGCACGGAGAAGATCGTGGAGCGGTGCTGCTCGGCGAACGGCCGGAACGAGGAGCCCTGCGCCGCCAGGGCCTGCTGAAGGTGAAGGGCGAGCCGGGCGTTGCGATCGAGCAAGGCCCCGATCCCAAACCTGCGGAAGATGCCGAGCGCCGCCTGCTCGGCCAGGGCGGGAAACCAGGCCAAGGAGGCGTCGAGCTTCGAGGCCGTGGGTGAGAGGTCCATGGCCGGTCCGTAGAAGCTCCCGGCCGGGTTGCGCGCGGCCTTCCAGCCGGGACCGACGGGTTGGATCCGGTCAAGCAGTCCGCTGCGGACATAGAGGTAGCCCATGCCCCTGGAGCCGAGCAGGAACTTGTGGCTCGCGGCGGCCAGGAAATCCACGCCGTCGCACACCACATCCAGGGGCACCGCGCCCGCGGCCTGGCAGGCGTCGACGAAGAACCAGGCGCCGGAGCGGGCCGCGACCCGGCTGAGCGCGGCCAGGTCCGCCCGGTAGCCGTTGGCCGAATGGACGGCACTCACGGCGATCAGGCGGGTGCCGCCGTCGGCCGCCTGGCCAAATTCCTCGGCCGTCACGCCGTCCCCGCCCGGTGCCACGGCGCGGACCCCGTAACCGCGGTTCCGGAGCAGGAGCCAGGGGTAATAGTTCGAGGCGAATTCGTTCCCGGCAACCACGACGTTCTCGCCGCGCTTCGCCGGCGGCAGGTTGGCGGCCACTATCCCGGCGGCGGAGCTCACAGCCGGGACGATCGCTATCTCCCCCGCCGTCGCCCCGACGATCTCCGCGAACATGGTGCGGGCCTCCTCCCCTGCCCGCTCGGCATCCATCCAGTCGAACCTGCCGGCGGACCATCGCTTGACGGCCAGCTCGTAGGCCTCGCGGGCGGGTGCGCAGCCGACGTTCATCGAGGCGGTGTTGAGATAGATGGTTTCCTGTAGCCCCGGGAAGAGTCCGCGAATTTCGGCCGCCTGCATGGCACGGACCGCCTAGCCGTGCCCGCGCGCGGAGTCCAGGCCCTTTGCGTAGGCCGCCTGCCCCACGTGCTGGAGACAGTCGGCAATCGTGCTGACCAGGCGCACCCCGAGGGTGACGGGCGGGTCCCAGCGGGTATCGACGATCCGGTCGAAGTCGTCGTCGCCGAGGTGCTCCAGGAAATTCACGGTCTGCCGGTGGACAGCTTCGTAGTATTCGAGCAACAGTTCCGGCGGTGCCTGCACCGCGTCCACCTGGCCGCTCGTATGGCCGTAGCCGGTGTCCCGCTTGGAGAGCGGCAGGCCGAAGCGGGCGGCAAACCCCTCCGAGGTCCACACCTGGTCCAGGCCCGCGGCGGAGGCGACTTGCGCGTCCTCGACCCTGCTGAGGTGCCAGATGAGCCAGGCCATTGAATTCCCGTTGACTCCGGGCCGTCGGAGCAGGGTGGCATCATCAACCCCGGCCAGGGCCGCGGCCACCGTCTCACGGATCCGGCCGAAGGCATCCAGCAGCAGTTCATTGGATTTCATCGAGTCCCCTCCCTGTGCATGATCGAAGTGCTTGCATGATCGGTGATCCCCATGCTTGCATGGAGGCCGCACCGGCGGATAGGGCTGGGCGTCGCCGTGTCAACGGCGCACGCGGAGACGATGACGGGGGCAACACGGCCACGCGCAGTTCCGCAGTCCGCGAGGTCTTGGCAGCGGCGACCCCCGCGCCTACCCTTACGGATTATGAGCAACTTGTTGCCTGTAGCGCAGCCGGTTCGGGCGACGTCCAGTCGCTGGGAACGCCGGGACAAGTTCCATCTCGCCGGCATCACCGGCTTCGTCCTCCTGCTCAACGTGGTCGGCTGGAGTGTGCTGACCCTGGCCGTGGCTCCGCAGAACTTCGCGCTGGGCCGCTCCGGCGTGTACGGGGTGGGGCTGGGCGTTACCGCCTTTCTGCTGGGGGTGCGGCACGCGTTCGACGCCGACCACATCGCCGTCATCGACAACACCACCCGCAAGCTGGTCGGCGAGGGAAAGGCCGCGCTGGGGGTGGGCTTCTGGTTCTCGCTGGGCCATTCCACCGTGGTGTTCGGCGCGGCGCTGCTCCTGGCCCTCGGCGCGAGGGCCATGGCCGGCACCGTGCAGGACGGGGACTCGGCGCTGGTGCAGACGCTGGGACTGGTGGGAAGCGTCGTGGCTGGAACGTTCCTGATCCTGATCGGTCTGACGAACCTCGCCTCGGTGGTCGGCATCGCCCGGGTGTTCCGCGGGATGCGGACCGGGGAACTGGACGAGGCTGAGCTTGAGCACCAGCTCAACAACCGGGGCTTCCTGGCAAGGCTCCTCGGCGGAACCATCCGGCGGATCACCAAGCCATGGCACATCTATCCCGTCGGCCTGCTGATGGGCCTGGGATTCGACACCGCCTCCCAGGTAGCCCTGCTCGTGCTCGCCGCCGGTTCGGCGGCCTTCTCCCTGCCCTGGTACGCCATCCTGGTCCTGCCGGTGCTGTTCGCCGCCGGAATGAGCATTTTCGACACCGCCGACGGCGTGTTCATGTCCCGGGCTTATGGGTGGGCGTTCCTGAAGCCGGTCCGCAAGGTCTTCTACAACCTCACAGTCACGGTGCTCTCGGTGATTGTGGCCCTGGTGGTCGGTCTCACCGTGCTGCTTGGGCTCGTGGCAGACAAACTGGGACTCGAATCGGGGCCGGCGGCCGCCATCGGTTCGCTGGACCTCGAAAACGTCGGGTACATCGTCGTCGGCCTCTTCGTCATCATCTGGCTGATCGCGCTCGCCGTCTGGAAATTGGGCCGGATCGAGCAGCGCTGGAGCCACGCCGGCACCAGCTGAGCCGATGCGGGCGGAACGTAGGTCAGCAGCTGGGCGAGTCGAACTCGTAGGCCCCCGAATCGGCAGCGGCCGTCCCGTTGCAGTCCCCGTCCTGGGGCACCGGACTTCCGGCGAGGTCGACGGCGGACAGGCTCGTTCCGGCGCGGTCGATGGCCGGGCTGGTGCCGGTCAGGCGGAGATCGGCCGGTGCGTTCACGAAGCGCGCAGACGCAGTGGTGGACGTGCTGTTCGGTACGAAGTTGACCGGGCCATTGAGGACGTTCTGGTTCTCGGTCCAACCCGAGCCGTTGATCCATAAGGAGTTCCTGACGCCCGCCAGGATGTTGCCGCGGATCACGGTCGATGCAGGGCAGCCCGCATGGCAGACAACGGCCTGGGACTGTGGCCCGTTCAGATACACGGTGTTGAATTCGAAGACTGTGCCGTTCGTCGGCCCGAAGGACGTCCCTGCACCGCGGGCGATCAAGCCCTTGGCCTGGGCACAGTTGGCACCACAGGTCGACCGGACCAGGTTGTAGCGGTAGGTGTTGCCGTCGGCCGTCCCGGAGGACCTTCCGATCTCGGAGAAGTTGTTGTTGTCCAAGGACACATTGTGATGGATGTAGTTCCGGCTGCCGTTGTAGATTTCGAAGGAACCGCCGTCGCGGGTGTAATCGTAGGAAAACGCAGTGGAGCCGCTGACCGTGTTGCCGGAAAGTTCGTTGTCGTTGCCGTTGATCAGCACGCCGGAAGCGCCCGAGTCGTCATTGCAGTTCACGGCCTGGGGTGTCCCGCAGTTCGTGCCCTGCGTCAGGACGTTCATGACGTTGTTGTTGGTCAGGACGTTGCCGGTGTATTTCCCGAAGTCAGACCCGGTCCCCGCCTTGATGCCAACAGCGTTGTTGGAGGCACTGGAGTTCCGGACCGTATTGCGGTCGCCGGTGACGCTGATGCCCGCGTAGCCGCAGGAGACGCCCCGAAGTCCGTCAACGGTGGTGAAGTTGCCGTTGATCCTGATGCAGTTTCCAGACTTGCCGCCGGTAATCGTCGGGGCATTGCCGGTCCCGTAGCCGGTCAAGGTGATGGGTGCGGCCTCGGTTCCGCTCTGGGTGGTCACAATGCCTCCGGCCCAGGTGTCGCCCCYGCGGAAACTGACCGTGTCGCCGGGCTTGAGGACGATCGAGTTGACCTTCGACAGTGACTTCCACGGCGCAGCGCTGGAGGTTCCCGGATTGGTGTCACTCCCCGAGGCACTGACGAAGTACGTAGTGCCCGCGGCCTGGGCCGGCGCCGGGAGGCCCACCGCCAACCAGCCGGCCGTCAGGATCAGGGTGGTTACGGCTGAGCGAACGGAGTTAATTCTCATGGCGATCCTCGCGGTTTGATGGTCAGAGGAGGAGAGCTCCGCGACCTTGAGTATGTCCGCTCCGGCTGCGGCCATGAGTCGAGACGCGGGCTTAGGTCATCCGCCGACCCTAGTGGGCGGGGGTTGTAAAAAGCTTGGGCATGATCAACCAGAGCTTTATCTCAAACAGCGCTGTATAATTTATTTTGGTCAGCAAAAGTGCCTGACCGGACCGGTCCCAGCGCGGAGACGTCGCACCGCCTACCTCAGTTCCTTCGTCCTGGAGTCTTGCCATGATGCCGCGCCCTACCCTCCCAGTCCTGGACAATCCGCCCCGCAAGCGTCGGTGGAGGCGGGGCCATCGCATGGCGGGGGTGGTGGCGCTGAGCATTGCCGGCTTGCTCGCCGCCTCGACGTCGGCCAATCTCATCCTGGAACAGATCGAAAAGTCCCACACGGTCGCATACGGCGAAATGGTTCACCTCAATGAGGGAACCATCAATGTCACCCGCACCGGCGAGACCGGGCCGACGGTCGTGCTGCTCAGTGGACTCGGGACCCCTGCCCCGGGGCTCGATTTTGCCCCCCTGGTCCGGGAAATGCGCGGCTTCCGAACAGTGGTTGTTGAGGGATTCGGCTACGGCTTAAGCGACATGACTGCCCGGCCAAGGACCGTTGAAAACATCACCGAAGAACTTCATGAAGTGCTGTCAAAGCTCGGCATCAGGGCGCCCTACACTCTCATGGGCCACTCGATCGCCGGCTTTTCCACGCTGTACTACGCGAACAAGTATCCAGCGGAGGTGTCCGCCGTTATCGGCATCGACCCCACTGTTCCGGCCAGCAGGATGTCCGTAGGCGGAACCACCGACCCCGCCGAGGCTCCTGCAGCGGACTACTGGTGGGCGCACGCACCGTCGGCCACAGGCCTGGTCCGCTGGGCCACGGCGCTGGGTTTTGGAGAACCCGGCGGCGGCAGCTTCACGGCAGCTGAACGCCAACAAATGCGTCAGATAACGAGCTGGAACTTCGGCAACCCGGCAGTCACTGATGAAACTCTCCGGATGGGCGAGAATGCCGCCAAGCTCCAGGATCTCCGCTACCCCGACGCACTTCCGGTGCTCTACTTCCTGTCACAGGACACGATGAACCAGCAGCCGGACTGGTACGGCGCGCACGAACGGCAGCTGGCCAACGTACGGCGCCACGAGCTGGTGGTCCTTGGGGGCGAGCACTACCTGCACTGGACGCAGTCCAAGGCCATGGCAACGAAGATCGCCGAGTTCCTGCGCCACGGCGGCACCCGGTAGATCTAGTGGAGAGACTTATCGGTCGGCAGGTCCGGCGGGACCAGGAGGGCCCGGATCGTTGACGGAAGGATCTTTGCCGCCGCGACCTCATCCAGTCGTTCCGCCCGGATTTCGGCCGCCGCGCTGTGGAGGATGGCGTAGAAGCAGGCGGCCTGCCACGTGAGGGAATGATCGGTACGGAAGATCCCCTCACTCCTGCCCTTTTCCAGCACCGACATCACCCTGGCCAGCGGCTTGTCGTGGTGAGCCCTGATTTGGTCGGCTGAGAGGTATGGTTCGGCCGCCGCCAAAAGCGCGTTGAATTGATGGAGGACCCGCCAGGATGACTGGATGATCTCCTGCAGGGAGTTCCAGGTGTCTTGCTCGATGTCTACAGCGGCGAGTTCGGCCTCGGCGCGGTCCATGGCCCTCTCGAACACCGCGCCAACCAGGTCCTTCCGGTCTGCGAAGTGGCCGTAGAGGGTCACCCTGCCCACCCCCGCAACCCGAGCAATTTCAGCCATGCTTGCACCGGGATTGTCACTGAGGCGTGTCAACGCGGCGTCAATGATGGCATCTTTGTTCCGGACGGCGTCCGCCCGCTTGGTGCGTTCTTTCTGCACTCCCGGCACCGGCCCTCCCAGCCCATTCAACTACTCAAACAATGATGTTCAGGTTACCAGCGGGGACAGGTCAGCCGCCCGGACCATCCGGTTCGGGTGAGGTGCCGGCCGGCGGAGCGGTCCTATGGTCAGGGCATGGGACTATTGCGGCACCGGCATGACGAACCCATGGGCGAGCGGTTTCAGATGCGCGAGAAACTGCTGTCGATCGGGGACGACTTCTGGATCGAAGACAGCCACGGCCAACGCGCCTACAAGGTCAACGGCAAGGCGGTCCGAATCCGGGACACGTTCGTGTTGGAGGACACCTCGGGAAACGAGGTGGCGAGCATCCAGGAGCGCAAGCTCTCGGTCCGGGACAAGGTGGCCATCGAACGCGGCGGCGACACCGCCGCGACAGTCCACAAGGCCCTGGTTGGGCTCCGGGACCGCTTCTCGATCGACGTAAAAGGCGGCCCCGACATGAAGGCACACGGCAACATCGTCGACCACGAGTACGAGATCGAGCGCGACGGCCAAACGGTCGCCACGATCTCCAAGAAGTGGTTCCGCGTGCGCGAGTCCTACGGCGTCGAAGTCGCGGGCGGCGAGGACGTCCCGCTCCTCCTGGCGATCACCGTCGCCATCGACTCATTGACCTAGCCTGTCCAGGCAGCATGTCGCCCAGGAAAAGCACCGGATCCCTAGTAGCCACGACCCTGTGGAGGCTATTCGGGTTCCTGACGGCGAGCGCGGTGTGCGGCGTCCTGGCCGCCAGCCTTCTGGTGCCCACCGTGGCCGCGACCGGCGTCGCCGTCAGCGACTCGATCAAATTGTTCAACAGCCTCCCCTCGGAACTGACTGTTGATCCGCCGTCGGAATCGACCAGGGTGCTCACCGCCGACGGGAAACCGATCGCCACCTTCTATGCTGAAAACCGCGTGAAGGTCCGGCTCGACCAAATGTCCCCGTACATCAAGGACGCGATCGTCGCGATCGAGGACCGGCGATTCTACGAACATGCCGGCATTGACCCCCAGGGGATTCTCCGGGCGCTGGTGTCCAACCTGACCAACGGCGGAAGGCAGGGTGCCTCCACCCTGACCCAGCAGTACGTCACCAACGTGCTCAATGAATCCCTCGTGTCGGCGGACAAGGGCGACCAGATTGTCCTCAACGGGCAAAAGAGCATGGCCGACAAGATCCGCGAGATGAGGCTCGCCGTCGAACTGGAGAAGAAATACACCAAGGACCAGATCCTGGAGGGGTACCTGAACATCGTGTTTTTCGCCCGGGACGCCTACGGCATCGAAGCTGCGTCCCGCTACTTCTTCAACACCACTGCCAAGGACCTCACGCTGCCACAGGCTGCCCTGCTGGCCGGCCTCGTGAACAGCCCCAGCTTCTATAATCCTGACGTCCATCCGGAAAACGCCGTCCAGCGGCGCAACCAGGTTCTCGCCAAGATGCTCAGCTATGGCGCCATCACCCAAGCGCAGCACGAAGCGGCCGTGGCCGCCCCGGTGGATCTCAAGATCACCCCCGGGAGGCAGGGATGCGCCGGCGCGGAAATGGCACCGTACTTCTGCGACTACGTCTCCCACCTCATTCTCAACAATCCGGCCTACGGCGCGGATATTGCCGAACGCGAGCGGAAGCTGTTCCGCGGCGGCCTGACCATCACCACCACCCTGGACAGCCGGCTCCAAGTGGCCGCGCAGGCGCAGGTCGATGCCACGGCCGGGGCCAACCCGGACAAGTGGGGCGCCGCGATGGTCTCCATCGCACCCGGCACCGGCAAGATCCTGGCGATGGCGCAAAACACCGTGTTTCTCCCGGCACCTGGCAAATTCGACACGCAACTGAACTTCAACGTCGATTCCAAGGACGCCAACGGCAACGACCTCAACGGCGCCGGCGGGTTCCAGCCCGGCTCCACCATGAAACCGTTCACGTTTGCCGAATGGCTCAACGAGGGCAAATCCCTTTCCGCCATGGTGGACGCGTCCCGGCGCTCCTATCCGCTCGGGTTCCGCTGGAGATCAAGCTGCGGCAGGGTGCTCGGGGCCTACAGCACCAGCCAGAAGAGCCTCGGCGCGGCGGACGACCTCCAGAACAACGACGCCGGGTACTACCGCCGCATGCGCGTGGACTACGGGCTGTATAACTCCATCAACACCGCCACCTTCGCCGAGGCCGCGCAACTCGACTTCTGCGGCATCCAGAAGATGGTCGATGCCGCCGGGCTCCACAGCGGCGTGGACAACGCCCAAATCAACATGCACCAGCTGGGCAATCTGCTGGGCGCCATTGGCGTGGCGCCTCTCCATCTGGCCAACGCGTTTGCCACCTTTGCCAACGACGGAACCTACTGCACGCCGATTGCCATTTCGGCAGTGAACGACGCGGCGGGACAGAAACTGCCGGCCGAGACCAGCTCCTGTCACAAGGCGATCAAGCCCGAGGTCGCCCGCGGAGTGAACGCCGTGCTGCAGGACGTGCTGAAACGCGGGTCCGGCGTTTACATCAAGCCCAAGGTCCAGGAGCGGTTCCCGGTCGCGGCCAAGACAGGCACGTCCAATACCAATGGCGCCACCTGGGTGGTGGGCTACACAAGCGGCCTCGCTACGGCTTCCTTCTTCGGCGACGCCCTGGAGGGCCAGAAGAGGCCCGGGCAGAACATCACCATCAACGGCAAGTTCTACAAGGCCATTGACGGCTACATGCTCGCCGGCCCGCAGTGGGCGAACTACATGCGACAGGTCGCCCGTTACTACCCCACCGCCCCCTTCCCGGCGCCGCCGGAGTCCATGACCCGGACGCCCTCCGCGAGCCGCACGCCCCCGACGACCCGCACGCCGTGCTTCCCCGGTGTTAGTGGTGCGTTGTGTCGCTGACACTGGCCCGAAATGCTCCGGATCCAAAACCGCACTCTATGCCAACGGGGCCCCGAGCCTCTATCCTCTTGCCATGGGAGACGGGGCCAATTTCCGGCGAGGGGAATCGCGCCACCGCGCGCGGGTGGCTCATGAATCCCGATAGCGCCCAGCCCCACGACAACTACGACGCGTTCCTGTCGAGGCTGGACGCCGCCACCAGCAGCCTGAGCACCCGGGCCGCGTCGCTGGACAAAGCACTGGCAGCCGTTTCCCTCCTCTTGGGACCATCTGAGTCCGCCGTCCGGAAATGGGAACGACGGCGCCATTACGTCGGTGAGCAGCTCGCCGTTCACTCCGGGTCCCCGCAGTCGTACACCGCGCTGTGCGAGCTCCACGTCGTGGCAGGAAAGATGGAATCAATGCTCCGCGGCCGTGTCCAGCGTGTCACCGAGAAGCTGGCGGTCATGCAAGGGCGTCGTGAGGCCATCGACAAGTCACTGCTGGAGCTTGAGCTGAGCAGAATTAAGCTGACGTCGTCCCGGATGCTGTCACAGGACCGCGAAAAGTTGAGCAGCATCTTTTCCGAAATCGCCGGCTCCACCGCGGCCAAAGGAGCCATTCCCGATATGGGGTTGCTGGGCGATCTCAAGGAAGCACGCGAGGCAATCATCCTGGCCGAAGCGCTCATGGAAGTGAAGGGGTACTAATCATGGAAATTTCACGGCGCGATCAGCCCCGGAAGGACATCGTCGCCCTCGTTCGCTGGTCAAAGAAACCGGGCGAAAACCCCGTCTTCAAGTTCATCATGTCGAGTATTTTGGGGCTGATTCTGTGCCTGTTCCTGATGATCTTTCTGCCCTTCCTCAGAAGTTTCGGTGCGCTGGTTTTGTTCACCCTCTTCTTCGCCGCGCTTCTGACGGTGCGCACGGTCATGGCCCAGCAGCGCTTCATGCGGGGGCTGACCAAGAGGATCAATGACACCCTCGCAGAGGTCACGAGCAGCCCGGGTGACCAATTGTCGGTCAGGCAGTTCCGGCACATGACCAAGACCGGCGAGCAGCTTCCGCTCCTTGTCAGCGGCGTACCCGGGCTGAACCTGCATGTGGCCCGGGCGTCAACGCTGGAGAAACATGCCCCCGAGAAATGGGTTGCGGTGTTCACGGTTGTGCCTCCGGAGAACGGAACCGCCAGCTTCGACCGCCTGGTGGCGGCAGCAGTCAACGCCGGCCCCGGTACCACCAGCGCGAAAGCGTCCTAGCGGCGGGAGCCTGCCGCCGTCGTTGCTCCAAATCATCCAGCGCCGCTGGTGGCTCTTCGGCTATGGCGGGCAAGCGGGACGTTCTGCCCTAGCGTCTGGGCCCCAAAGACCCAACAGTGAGGACATGACGACCACGTCGGGTCGCAGGCTGTCTCTGCTCAGCAACTTGTGGGTCGCTGTTTTCTTCCCTCCCAGGAGTGCAGAGAATTCAGAGATCTGGTTCCGGGGACCGAAAATGACGCCAAGACAACATGTTGACCGGGTGAGCGCCGAGGACATGATGTCCCTGGACGCGGACATCGGCTCAGCGCCAATGCAAGTCGGGGCCATCCTCATGCTCAGCACGGACGGCAGCGACGATTCGGCACCCCTCCTGGAAGCACTGGCCCGTCGGCTCGGCGCTGTCCCCCGGCTGCGCCAGCGGCTGGTCTCTGTCCCCTTCGGCTGCGGGCGGCCCATTTGGGCGGATGATTCCGGCTTTGATCCGGCACACCATCTGGGCGTGATCGCCTGTCCGGCGCCCGGCGGTGAGGAAGCCGTGCTCAACATCGCAGCCGAAATGCTCGCTGCGCCGCTGTCCCGCGACCGTCCTCTCTGGTCAGCCAAGCTCATCACCGGCGTGAGCCAGGACCGGTCAGCGCTTGTTTTCGTTTTCCATCATGTCCTCACAGATGGAATTGGGGGCCTCGCCGTCCTGGAGGCCCTGGCAGCCGCGGAAGCCGGGTGGGACGGTCGCCGGGAGCCAGAGATTCCATACTCGGCGCTCTACCTGGCCCTTGATGCTGCAAGGAGCCGATTCAACGCACTGGCCCGGCTCCCGGCCGCACTGCGGACCGCAGCCGCCGGAGCCTCCGAACTGCGGCAGACGGGCAAACCCCGGGCTGCCCGCACCTCACTCAACCGCCCGACAGGTCCGCAACGGACGCTTGCCGTCCTCCGCTGCGACATGGAGGCCGTCAGAGACGCCGCGCACATGCAGGGAGCGACCGTCAATGATCTCATCCTCACCGCCGTCGCGACCGCCCTGCACCGCCTGCTCCTGGCACGGGGCGAATATGTCGAAGAGTTCGTCATCTCTGTGCTGTTTTCGGCACGCCGCCACACGACAATCACCTATCTGGGGAACCGGAGCGGCATCATCCCGGTGACCGTTCCCGCGGTCGGTCCGGCCAAGGGACGGGTGGCAACTGTTGCCGCAACGATGAGGAGTGTCAAGCAGCGGCCTCCCGGGGCCTCCACTGCAATCATCGGCCCCATATCCCGGGCCGCAGCGCACCTTGGCGCCTACCGCTTCGTCATAGACCACCAACACCTTGTCCATACATTCGTCACGAACCTGCGGGGGCCCGAACGAGCCCTGGCGATCGCGGGCAGGCCGGTAACCGGGATCATTCCACTCGGAGCGATCAGCGGTAACGTAACGGTTGCCTTTGCAGTCTTCTCCTACGCCGGCACGCTGACCATCACCACAATCGCCGATCCCGGGACTTGCCCGGACCTGACAGGACTGCGTGACGAACTTTCCAGCGCACTTGAAGCTCTGATGGTGACCGGGCCTTCATAAGCTTCGACCCGAGAATATCCGGTCATGAAGAGCCGACGGCTCGGCGCATTCTCCGCGGGTGGGATCCTAAGAGACTGACGGGGCGCTGGCTAACGGCGTGTTTCCAGGCGTTTACGGACCTTTGTCCAAAAACCCGGACTGGCGCCATCGTGTGTCATCCGCCCGGTCCAAGGGCTCGTCGACGTGTCCCTCCGGTAGACATGCGCAACAGGAGCATTCCTGCTCACGAATGTCCGGCGGGCCGTCCAAGCTCAAGGTCATGCCCCGACCCTAATCGATGGACTGAGTGTCCTGCCCGCAACCGGGCCATAACTTTAGGCATTCGGGCCGCGCCTTCTTTGCCAGCTCGACTTCCTCACCAGCTGGAGTGCCACCGGAAAACGTCCGGCGGAACCGGCTGCGGCCACCGCAGCGACCATGCCTCCGGAACGCGAGTCGCAGGACGGACCGTGACGGTACATGTCGCAAGCGCACACCGCATGACCGTGGACATCCGGACGTGGCTGTTCCAGAATCGGGAATGTGCCCATAACCGAGCAGTACGGGCTTGTCTTCGACGGTGACCTGCCGCCGATGCGTTCCCTGCGCACGGCGTGGCTGCTGTCATTGTTCCTGGGCTTCAGCGGCGCGGACAGGTTCTACCTCCACAAGCCGTTTACCGGCACCCTGAAGCTGTTGACGCTGGGCGGCGCCGGCATCTGGTGGCTCATTGACCTATTCCGGATCACCAATGAGTACGCTGCCGACGGGGCATCCATGCCGTTGGCCGGGACCAACTCCCTGCGACGCGGCCTGCGCCTGGCCTCGACTGTCCTGGTCGTCACGCTCGCCGGTGCGGTGGTCTGCGTCAGCGCCGCCCCCGTCACCAGGACTGTCAGCGCCACAGTTGCCGCGATGAACGCACTGCTGCATCCGGCCGCGCCGCCCCCGGTGAAAGAATGGGTCACCGTCGCGGAGGCCTCCGGCACAAAACTCCCGGGCCCACTCGTAACCCTCACCGGCAGGCTTCACATCGAGTACACCTTCACCGGGGCCGCCATTGCCTATCTCCAACCCGTGAAAGGACCGGCCCTCACCGTGCTGTCCCTGGCCAAGGCCGGCGCCGGGGCGATCGGCATCAGCCTGGCTCCGGGGACATACGCGCTGATAGTCAGCACCACCGGAGCCGTCTGGCACCTTACGGCCCAGGAATACCGGCCCTCCGGGTAGCACCGACTGAGCCTGAGCACGTCCGGGGGTTTCCGGGCCATGGCCTCGGTGTTTGCAGCGCCGTCGGCTCTGAACCTGTTCCCTATTGAAGAGACGCGGTCAGGCGCGCCAGGTTGTCGAATACTTTTTGGGCTACGGGCCGCCGGATCCAGTCCTCGAGCTGCAGCTCGCGGCTTTCCACGCGGTACCCGTCTTCGATCCCGCGAATTGCGTCCACAAAATCGCGCCCGTGCACAAGTACGGATACCTCCATGTTGAGGCTGAAGGAACGCACATCCATGTTGCTGGAGCCAATCACCGCAACTTCCTCATCGATAGTGAAGTGCTTGGAGTGCAGCACCTTCGGCGCCCGGTAAAGGTAAATCCTGACGCCGGCGCGAAGCAGTGCTTCGTAGTACGAACGCTGCGCGTGATAGACCATGCTCTGGTCGCCGACCTCGGAAACAAAGAGCTCGACGCTCAGCCCCCGCGCAGCTGCCGTGACAATAGCCATGAGGATGGATTCGTCCGGGACAAAGTATGGACTGGTGATGCTGACGCGACGCTCAGCTTTGTGGATAAGCGTCGCGTAGAGCTTCAAATTGTTGTCGTTGTCGAAGCTGGGGCCACTGGGCAGGACTTGTGCGTCGATGAGTGCAGAATGATGACTGACGCCTATGGCGCTGGAATCCAGTGGCAGGATCACACCCGTTTCGCTGTACCAATCTGTCGCGAAGACCGCATCCAGCTCCCGGACCACTGGTCCTTCAACGCGCATCATCAGTTCGTGCCACTGAAGCCCGCGCTTCAGGTTGCTTTTCGTGTCGTAGCTCGCGTCGATGAGGTTCTGGGACCCCGTGAATCCCACGCGGCCATCGACGACGCAGATCTTCCGGTGATTGCGCAGGTCCGGCCTCTGCCATTCGCCACGCCACGGCCGCACCGGCAGCATGGGGCGATATTCCGCCCCTATCTCCTGGAGGAACTCCAGGGTTTCTTTCCGGCCGGGGAACTTCAGGCCAGCCAAATGATCGGACAGAACCCGCACGTCAACGCCGCGCCGTCGTGCCCGGGCCAGCGACTGAAAATACGGCTCTGTCGTTGCGTCCAGCACGAGGATGTAAAACTCCACGTGCACATAACTTGTGGCCGAATCAATATCAGCGATCATGGCATCGAAAGCTCCGTTGTACTCGCCCAACAGGGTCGCACTGTTGCCCGAGACCATAGGGAGGGCCCCAAGGTTGCTGTTCAACACCACCGCCGAATGCAGCCATTCCGGCCAATCAAGGCCGCGGCTAATGAACGGGCTACCTTCAGTCCGCGACAGGACCAGAGCGTTAACTTCGCGCTGTTTGTCCCTGCGCGCCTTGGGCAGTTTCGAGTAACCAACGAAGAAATATGCGACGGCACCAAGGATCGGTATGAAAATTATGGCAAGCACCCAGGCAATGGCAGAGGATGGACGGCGATTCATCGACACCAGGACAGCTGCGACGGTCACGAGTAATATGTGGGCCGCCAGCAGGAGCAAGGCAAACGTTTCCGCGTCCTGGAAGAATCCGCGCACGGCTGCCTAAACGTACTTCAAGGCGCGAACGCCGTCAGACCAGCACCCGGCTCTTGGTTCCGTCAAAATATCCCAATAGTCTTCCCGGAAACTCATTTGCTTTTCCTGCTCTCAAAGATGCGTTCTCGTTTCCGGGACGGCCTGTCCCTCAGCCCTCTCTTTGGAGGGTATGACCATTGTTTGCATTAGGTCCGGCATGGGCCTCACCCGCTGCGGGTGAAATTCCGGAAATGCGTAGCGCGAGTTCCGAGTCGGGTTCGACCAGCTGGGCTCGCAGGCGACTGAAATCCCGGACCCGTCCGCGGAAAAGTCCGCCCGCCTGGCTGTAAGGATCTGCAACCCGTTCCGAGCCGCGGCAGGGCCCGTGGCTGCGCCCGAGAAGGCGTCGCCGTTCGCAGTGGCCGCCAAGTAGACGGGCACGGAAAGGAAAGGCAGGCACCCCACGGGTGCCTGCCTTTACCATCGCCCATGCCGCGCTCAGTGGCTCTTGCGTGCGTCCTGCAGGTGCCGGTCGAGCTTTTCTTCGGCTTCGCGGCGCCGCTGACCGATGATGCGCAGCTGCTGCGTAATCGGATTTCCGTAGCCATCAACGTCGCGGTGATGCGTGCCCTTCAGGCGCTCGGGGCCGGAGGGCAAGGTCACCCGCGGTTCAGTATTTTCGCCCATACCGGGATGATCCCACACTGCCCGCCGGCTGAAAAGGACGGCTATCGCCTCGAAGAACCGGCCGGCACGCCGGGTTCATTCCGGCCTCGTGTCCCGATGCAGGTCCGTGTCGAGGGCATGGGCGCTGGCCAACCTGGCCAGCAGGATCCCCAGCTGCGCAGACTGTTCGCTGGTCAGGGGGGCCAGGAGTTCGGCCTCGTGCCGTTCGGCGATTCCGCGCAGTGCTCCGAGAACCTTCGTACCCTCGGCCGTCAGCCGGAGCTCGTAGCTCCGCCGGTCGGCGCTGCTGCGCACGCGGGCCACCAGCCCTCGCGTTTCCAGCGAGTCGATGAGGGGAACAACTCGGCTCGGCACCGCGCCCAGGCGGTCGGCCAAGGACCGCTGGCTCAGTCCGGGGCTGCGGCCGAGCAGGCGGAGGACACCCGCGTCGCTTGGGGTCAGGCCGAGTTCGCGCGTGCGCTCGGCGAAGCGTCCCGATGCCAGCGCCCCGAGCTGGGACAGCAGGAAGGCGGTTCGCCTCGGCCGCGGCGGATCCGGTGAGTCCATGCCCCAATATTACGCCATTGACAGAATCATTCAAGAGGTGAATCATTTTAGTTGTGACGTAATTATCGGAAAGAAGCGATCATGACTGACCTGTCCTCCCACCACACTGCTCCCTCGACGCGATCCGGCGGCCCCAACCCGGGCATCCTGGCGGCCGTGAGTCTGGGACTCACGATCGGAGCCCTGCTCAGCAGCGCGATGCTCACCAACGGGCAGGCCTACGTCTCGCCCTTCTCCCCCGCCGGCCAGGTCGCGGCATATTTTCACGGGAACACCGACGCCGTGCGGCTCGCCAGCCTGTTCCAATTCGGCTCAGCGGTCCCGCTCGGCATCTTTGCGGCCACCGTTTACGCCCGGCAGCTCCGGCTTGGCGTGCGCGTCCCCGGGCCTGCAATCGGCTTCTTTGGCGGCATTGCCGCCTCGGTTTTCCTCATGCTCTCGGCCGCCGTGGGGTGGGTCCTGAGCCGCCCGGAAAACACCACGGATGTGCCGCTGACCCATGCATTGTCGTTTCTCGCATTCATCACGGGCGGCGTCGCCTATGTCGTCGGCTTGGGACTCCTCATCGCCGGAATCGCCGTCCCCGCCCTCATCCTGCGCTTCGTGCCGCGCTGGCTGGCCTGGGCCGGCCTGGTCATCGCCGCCCTGTCCGAACTAAGTTTCCTCTCCATGGTGATCGAGCCGCTCCAGTTCCTGCTGCCCGTCGGGCGGTTCGGCGGCCTCCTCTGGCTTGTTGCCGTCGGATTCCTGTTGCCGCGGAGCCGGGCTGCCGCGAACCGACGCGAACCGTGAGCCTGTCGAGCTGGCCGCCCGGTCTAGGCTCCCTCCCCGGAAAAGCCTCCGAGCACGCCCGCATCCGCGCGGCCATAGCGCACGCGCTCGATGGGACGGTGATGCAGCAGGGGTTGGCGGGCGGCTGAACGGCGCCCGGTCGACCGTCCGGCGCCTGATGACGGGGGCTGTGCGGGCGTTTCCGCCGCCCCTTCGTCCTTGACGAGTGTCAGGTTGGTTCGGCGGTCCCGGGCAGTTTCTTCCCGGAGGGCGATCAGGTGTTCCGCCAGCGCTGCTTCCGGCCGGCCCGGGTTGGCCTGCAGCAAACGGCACAGCTGCTCCCGTGCACGGGCCTGCCCCGGCGAAGAATCAGACAGCACTTCGGCGATGATCTCGGTGGCCTGCAGGCGTATCCCCCGCGCCCAGCTGTCCTCCGGCCCATTGACCGACGCGTCCGTGGGCGTGTGTCCGTGTGAGGGTTCCGCACGGGACGACAAGTCAATGGACATTGGCGATTCCTTTGTTCCCGTTCCGGCAGAGCCCGGAACCGGCCACGATCCCGAGAGCCCTGCATACATTCCTGGAGCCAGCGGGGCGGAAGACCGTGAAGACACTTTACAACGGGAAAGACCGGTCTGTCTCGGATCGGGAGTGGATTTGATTGCGGTGCCAGGCCCTGTGGCAATTCCTAATCGCGGCTCTGGATGACTTCCTTCAGCCATGCGATTGCGTCGGTCCTGGATGTAAAGAACTCGTGCGGGTACTTGGTCTCCCGGCTCGTGGCGGAAGCGATCACCCTGTCGACTGTGCTGGATCCGAGGACCGCGATGGCCACCACGCCCCTGCTCTGTGCGAATTGGTATCTGGCCGCCGCGCTGAACACCACGTCGGTCATCTCGGAGAGCATTGGCATCGGCGTCCCGCCACTGATCCGGTCCACGGCAAGCATGGCGTCCCTGGCATCTTCGGCGTCCACAAAGGAACCCGGGCGCCAGACGCTCTCGAGTATCCCAGCATCGACGCTGAGCGAGTTCTTCCCGTCGGCGGCGTCGATTGGTCCCTGCATCATGCCGTTGATCCTAGGCCCGAACTGCGGCGGCGCCCGGCACCGCGCCCATGGTGTGGCCGGCGAACGCCGCACGGCGTGGATTCTGGCCTCGCCTGCGGAACAACCGCGGGGTGCCGTACGTTGCACTTAGCCTAGTTAAGACTCGAGAAAGCGAACAAGCCACGTGGCAACCGATTACGACGAAGTCCGCTCGGACGTTAAGGAAACCCAGGAAAACTCCCTGGAAGCACTTCAGTCCGCCAACGCGCCGGACGCCCGCAGCGTCGTCCAGGAACTGGACGAGGCCGACGGGCTGGACGGGGCCGGAGTCCCCGGCGGCGAGTTCATCGCCGAAGAGCTGATTGTCCAGGTCATCCCCCAGGCCGACGACGAGTTCACCTGCAGCTCCTGTTTCCTGGTGCGGCACCGTTCCCAGATCGCCCGGCGGTCCGGCACCGATATCTACTGCACGGACTGCGAGGGCTAGAAGCGGGGAAGGCCCAAAGCCAGGTCCGTGTTCTTACTCGAATCGGGTGGCCGGGATAGCGGTGCTGGAACGGACCAGGCCGAAGGCAGCTGCCACTGCGGCCAGTGCGAGCAGGATGCTGAAGGACAGGGCGGCGTAATATCCGGGGCTGGGCCAGGTGATGTTCCGGCCCCCGCCAAATGAGATAACCATCAGCCAGGCCACGAAGAATCCGAGCCCGGCTGACAGCAGAAGCACTGCCACAAGGGGAACCGCGGCCTCTCTTGCGATGATCCCGCGAACAACTTCAACGGGCATGCCCATCAGCCGCATCAGGCCCAGCACGCGTTTTCGGTCCAGGATCGCGGCAGCCGTGGACACGGCCAGCGAAATGCCGGCGATGACTACGGCGACGAAGGCGCCGAGGTAGGCAAGGGCCGCCAGCCCCTGGATGAGCCGGGCGCTGCTCGTCGTTGCGGTGTCCGCTCGGGAGGTGGCGGGCGTGGCAGTGACCCCCGACGTATTCAAGGCCGTGCGCGCCCGGTCAATCGCCGCAGGTGTCCCGTCGGTACCGGCTACCATGACAACCGGAGCCAGGCCGGCCAGGCTCTGGACGGGCGCGGCCGTGAGCGGGACCGGCGCGGTGGTCCAGGAATTCAAGAACGACGCATCGAAGGCCGCAAGGTGCTCTGCCCGGCTCTCCGGGAACCCGAGTGACGGTGCATCCCCGGCCGCGATGTAGATGTCATCGATGCCCGTCGGGCCGGGGGCAGCAGGGGCGTAGCCGATGGTGACGTCGCGGATTCCGGCACGTTCCCCAGCCCTCTGGGCAGCGGCCGACACCTGGCCGGCAGCGTGTCCGGGCGCCACGAGCGCGTAGACGCTGGTGGGCAGGAGCAATCCCGGACGGGCCTCAGGCGGTTGAGCGGTTTCAATTGCGCTGGCGCCTCCGGCGAAGACGGAGACCATGAAGACGGCAATGACCAGCCCGGACACGGAGCGGAAGGTGGCAACGGGCGTTCTGCTGATGCGGCTGGCGGCGATGACCGAGGCTGCGCTGCGCGCCTGGTGCAGGCCGATGGTGCTGGCCATCCGGGTCAGCCACGGGCCGATGGTGAGGATGCCGACGGCGGTCAGCGCGAAGCCGCCGAGCAGCAGCGGAGAAGTCCACGGGTTGCCGTCCGTGTCGATCCTGGCCAACACGGCGCCTGTGGCCATGCCCGCCAGGCCGGCCAGCAGCGGCACGGCCCGCCACAGCGTGGGCGCTATCTCATGCACGGCCCGTGTAACTCCCAGCGGGCCAATGCCCGTCCTGGCGGTGCGGCCGGCGGCGACCAGCGCGCAGGCGGCCACCACGAGCACTACGGCGGTCGCCGCGAATCCCGCGCCGAACGTGAAATCCGCCACGAACACTCTAGTGCCGTTGACGGGGATCTGGGCTGCGACCGGCCCGAACACAGCCGCCATGACGACGCCGAGCAGGGCACCGGCCACGCTGGGGATGGCGGTCTCCACGGCCGCCATTCCTGAAATCAGCCGCGGCGACGCGCCGATGAGGCGAAGGGTGGCAAAGCGTTCCCGGCGCTGGGCCGCGCCCAGGCCTGTCGCGATGCTGACCAGCAGGAGCACCGGGAACAGCACCGCGATTCCGCCGACCAGCAGCGCCGTGCGGTACAGGCTGGCGCTCTCGCCGTAGGGATTGGTGGTGAAGTCCGTGACGAACATTGCCGCCGGACCCTGCCGGAGCCGGGCCTCCGTAACGCCGGTGATGACCACCAAGGCATCGGGGCCCGGGAGGGCGGCGTCGTCGATGACGCCCGCAAACTGACCGTACCGGTCCCCCAGCTCCTCAGCCGGAGTCGATTCGATCAGTCGCTGCAGGGCGGGCGAGGCGTAGTACTCTCCCGGTGCCGGCGGGGCCTCGATGCCCGGAATTTTCACGGTGGTTGCGGGGAGCGCGGCGACGTCGCGATGACTGATGAGCTGGTCACGGAAGATATCCGCCGGGAATCCCAGCAGAATCTTGTCCGGTGTCAACGGGATCGGTTCCGGACGGCCGCTGGCGGTGAGCCCGTCGGCTGCCAGCGCAAGGGTGACCGAGGGCTGGCCCAGCTCGCGGAGCCAGGCGCCCCGCGCGTCGCGCTGGGCCAGACCGTTCGCCGCACTCCACAGCAAGAGCACCAGGCACACGCCGATTGCCACGCCGCCGCCTACACCGGCCATCCGGCCCCAGGAGGACCTGCTGCCAAGCAGCGCTATTTTCAGAAGTGCCGGGTTCATGCCAGCACCCGGTGGCCGGCAGCGACGCTTCCGTCGCGCACGATCACTTCCCGGTCGGCATATGCGGCGGTCCGGGCGTCGTGGGTGATCATCACTACGGTGGTGCCGGCTTCCCGGACAAGGTCCAGCATCAGCGTCAGGACGTTCTCGGCCGCCAGGGAATCCAGGGACCCGGTGGGTTCGTCGGCGAACAAGACTGCGGGAGAGGTCACCAGGGCGCGGGCGATGGCCACCCGCTGGGCCTGGCCTCCCGAGAGCTCCCCCGGCAGCTTGGCAGTGCATCCGTCCAGCCCGAGCCGTTCGAGCACTTCCTGCGAGCGCCGGCGTGCTTCGGCCCGTTTGGTACCGCCCAGAAGCAGGGGAAGGCTGACATTGTCCAGCGCCGTGAGTTCGGGCAGCAGCTGGCCAAACTGGAAAACGAAGCCGAAGTCGGTCAAACGCAGCCGGGACCTTTCAGCCTCACCCAGTCCGCTGATGCTGACGGGCTCCTGGCCGCGGGGCGCATAGGCCACGGCGCCGCCGTCCGGGGCAAGGATGCCGGCCAGGCAGTGCAGCAGGGTGGACTTACCCGACCCCGACGGGCCCATGACCGCGAGTACCTCACCGGCGTGAACGTCGACGTCGATACCGCGCAGCGCCTCGGTCTGTCCGAACGCGTGGCGGACACCGCGGGCGCTGAGGATGGGTGCAGTGGTGTCGATCGTGCTCATGCGCTCTGGAGCTCCTTTTGGAGTTGGGACAGCCGGGCACTGGTCAGCTCGATCCAGCGCAGGTCAGCCTCGATGTGGAAGAGGCCGTAGTCGCACATCAGCACCTGCAGCAGGTCGGCGTCGCGCTTGAGGCGGGTCAGTTCGCGCATCCGGGCCATGTGCTCGGCGCGCTGCGCATCCAACAACCGGTCGGCATCGTCGTCGAGCAGCAAGGCGACCACGGTCTTGGCGAACAGCTCGCTCTGCAGGGTTTCGGAGGGCACATCGGGGGTAAAGAGCCACTGCCGCACCCTGTCACGGCCGGCAACCGTGGCCTCGTACTTCTTGCGGTCCGGACCGCCGCCGCTCTCCTCCCCCAAAGCGATGATCAGCTCGTCACGGAACATCCGGGCCAGCGTGGAATACACCTGCCCGAAAGCCAACGGTTTCTGGGTGCCGAAATAGCGGTCATAGGAATGCTTCAGATCGTACCCATAGCTGGGCTCCCGGCTCAGCAGCCCGAGGAGGGCAAGAGAGTTGTTCACACCCCCATCTATACACTCAGTGCATAGTCGGAGTCCAGCGCATCGTCGGGCTTTCGTGGGCCCGGCGGCTTCACCTCTGACAGGTACCAAGGTTTTCCAAAGTTGCGGTGGGGATCATGGGCGACATTCCACAACTGCATTGGGGGCACGGTCATGACTTCTCAGACCGAGATCGTTTCTGTTCGGGACAACGGTTCTGCTGTTTCACCCAGATGGACATCCCGAGACCTGGATGGAGGAAATCGGTGATGAGGCAGCACTTCAGAGGGCGGCTGCGCCGGACAGCGGTCATCCTCGTGCTGGCCGTGGCCGGCGTCGGCGCAATCAGCGGGGCTGCGCAGGCCGCCCCCAGCCACGACAACCGCCATTACACGGCGGGCGCTCCCGGCAGCGGGGACGCGTATTTCCCGTTCGCCGGCAACGGCGGCTACGACGTCCTGCACTACGACCTCGCCCTCCGCTATACGCCACCGACCAATCCCGCGGTGCTCGCGGGCCGCCTCAGCGGGGTCGCGACTGTCACCGTCCGTGCGAAGCAGAACCTGGAGTCGCTCAACTTCGACCTGCGCGGCCTCGGCGTCACGTCGGTCCAGGTTGACGGCAAGGCCGCCAAGTGGTCCCAAGTGCAGAACGACGCGAACCGGATCTGGGAACTCACGGTCGGGCTGCGGCCGAAGCTGAAGGCCGGACAGACGACGTCGATCGTGATCGAGTACGGCGGAATCACCGGCCGGCCGCTCGACACCACCGGAGCGCTCTACGGTTGGGTCACCACCGCTGACGGTGCGATGGTCGTCAATGAGCCCGAGGGTGCGGCGACCTGGTACCCCGTGAATGACGACCCTGAAGACAAGGCGACCTATACGTTCCGCATCACGGTGCCGGTGGGGAAGACGGCCGTGGCGAACGGCCTGCCCGTCGGCCGGCCGGCGACGAAGGCGGGATGGACCACGTGGACGTGGAAGGCCTCGGACCCGATGGCCAGCTATCTGTCGACGGCGAACGTCGGCGACTTTGCCCTGTCGTACGACGTCGGTCCGCACGGGCTGCCCATCATCAATGCGATCGACGCGGACGTGACGGGAGCGGCACTGGCCGAGACGAAGGCGTCGCTTGCGTTGCAGCCCAAGATGATCGCATTCCTTGAGGGCCAGTTCGGGCGGTACCCGTTCGAGGCCTTCGGCGCGATTGTCGACGACGACACGGTCGACTATGCGCTGGAGACGCAGACGCGGCCGGTCTACTCGGAGGTTGCGGACGAATACACGGTGGTGCACGAACTCGGGCACCAGTGGTTCGGAGACGCGGTAAGCCCGTCCGACTGGCAGGACATCTGGCTGAACGAGGGCTGGGCGACGTACATCGAGTGGCTGTGGGCCGAACACCAGGGCACGGCCACGATGCCGGAACAGTTCGGGGACGCGGTGGCATACCTCGACGCGAACAACCGCTGGGCGCTGAACATCGCAGACCCGGGCCGTGATAACTTGTTCGCGGGCCAGGTCTACCTCCGCGGCGCGGCTGCCCTCTACGCGCTGCGCGCGAAGATCGGCGACGCGGCATTCCTCAGCGGCACCCGGACGTGGTTGAGCCGCTACAACGACTCGACGGCGACGACGGAAGACTTCGAAGCCGTGATGGAAAAGGCCTCCGGCCAGCAGCTCGACGCGTTCTTTGACGACTGGCTGCGCGAAGGCGACCGCCCGGCGATGCCACAGCAAGCGGGAGCGAAAACTCTCGTGATCGCAGGACCGGCCCCCACGCATTCCCACAACTCGCCGCGGAGCACACTCCGGTAGTGGTGGGCTTGCCAAGAAGATGATTCTCACCTGCGCCTTCTTCGGCCCCATCGCGGTACGCGTCGGAACCACCCCCGTCCTGAGGTTAGAAGGCCATCAACGGGCCCAGTCGTTCTCGCAACCCGGCAAGGTGAACGGGTGCTGATGTCCCCACCGAGAGCGTTGGGCCGAGAGACAGAGGAACCGCGCTTGCTGTCCAATCGGCCCAGGCGGTCGCCGCCGCTTCGCCCATTGAATGAATCGCGTGCCTCTGACGAGATTCATATCGCTCCTTGGCCAATTCCGGGTCGATCTCACACCAGATCTCTACTACGTTCGGGCTTCCCGATTGAGCGATGCCTTTGGCCACGTAGTCCAGGTCACGTGGGCGGTACCACCACGATTCCACAATGGCTGCCCCCGGGATCGACGCCGCCAACTGCCACATGGTGTCGGAAGCGATCTGCCCGAGCCGGCCGCTTCCGACATTCCCTAACGCGATGTCTGCGAGTGCTTCCTTGAGGTTGTCCTTGGAGATGACGGGGATTGACAGTGCCTGGCCGAGTTGACGACTGAGCGTGGTCTTCCCGGAGCCAGGAAGACCGTTTATCAGAATCAGGGTTTTAGCGATTGGCTCTACCTCCGCGACGCCTTGAGGGCCATCGCCGATCCCCCTCCGCGTCTGACGGGCTCGGCGGCGGCGACCATGCCGCCGTCGGGCAGAAACTCGATGGCGGTCGCGGCGCCGATCTCCGCTGCCGACGTGAACGCATCCCCCGACGGCGTGAGCTGATGGCCAAACGGTGCCAGCTGGCTGCCGTACTTGGCGATGAACTCGGGTTCGGCCGTGACCTTGGCCGCATTCCGTTGCGAGGCACGCGGTGCGGCGATCGCCTCGGAGATGGTCATGCCAAGATCCACCCGGTTCAGGACGGTCTGCAGGACAGTTGTGATGATGGTCGATCCGCCGGGCGAACCGAGGGCGAGGAACGGCCTGCCCTCCTTGAGGATGATGGTCGGCGACATGGACGAGCGCGGGCGCTTCCCCGGCTCGATCCGGTTCGGGTCGGCCGGGTCGTAGACGGTCGAGAAATCGGTCAGCTCGTTGTTGAGCAGGAAGCCGCGGCCGGGGACCACCATGCCGGACCCTCCGGTCTGCTCGATCGTGAGCGTGTAGTCGACCACATTCCCCCACTTGTCCGCGACGGTCAGGTTGGTCGTCGAGATGTTCTCGGTGTCCAACTCGACCGCAGGCGCGACGGCGGCGGCCGGGCACGCGCCGTCGTACGAGGACACATTCCCCGGCGCGACCGGCTTCGCCGCCGCGTGCAGCGGATCAATCTGGCAGGCGCGCTCCTTGCCGAACACCGGGTCCGTGAGCGCGGCGGTGGGAACGCTCACGAACGCGGGGTCCCCCACGTACTTGCCACGGTCCGCGAAAGCAAGCGCGCTGGCCTCGAGGTAGTGGTGCAGGGCGCCCGGCGTTGACATCCCGGACAGGTTGGAAGGCTCCAGGATGTTCAGCGCCTCGCCCACCGTGGTGCCGCCGCTGCTGGAGGGCGCCATGCCGTAGACGTCCAGGTCGCGGTAGTCCACGTGCGTGGGCGCCTGATCCAGGGCGCGGTATGCGGCGAGATCCGCCGTCGTCAGGTGGCCTGCCGGAACGGGCAGCTTCGTGTTGGAAGTCTTGGGCGGAGCCTGCACCGTGGCCGCGATCTCGGCCGCAAGCGGCCCGCCGTAGAAGCCGTCCGTGCCCTTTTTCGCGAGGAGCCGGTATGTATCGGCGAGGTCGTGGTTCTGGAAGACACTGCCGACGGCGGGGGCGTCACCGCCCGGGAGGTAGAGGCTGCTGGTCGAGGGAAACGCCTCGAACCGGGCTTTGTTGTCGAGGGTCTGCTGGCGGAACGTCTTATCGACCACGAATCCACGGGTGGCCACGTTGATGGCAGGCTTGAGGGCATCGCCGAGGCTCAACGTGCCCCACCGGTCCAGGGCACGCGCCCAGGTGGCCGGGGTGCCGGGGACGCCAACGGAGACGCCGCTTGTGACGAGCTCGGGCGTGAAATTGAAGGGCTTGCCGGTCGCCGGGTCGATGAACGCGTCGTGCGGCATTCCTGCCGGTGCGGTCTCGCGGCCGTCGATCGTGCCCACCTTGCCGGTTTTCGCGTCGTAGAACACGAAGTAGCCTCCGCCGCCAATCCCGGCACTGTAGGGCTCAGTCACGCCAAGGGTCGCGGCTGCGGCGACGGCGGCGTCCGCTGCGTTACCGCCCTTGCCGAGGACCTCGATCGCCGCAGCGGATGCCTCCGGATCCACGGTGCTCACCGCTCCGCCGTACCCAGTGGCGGTTGGCGTCTTTGCGGTCTCCCGCGGTTCGGCCTGCGCAGGTGCGGCGACGGCGCCACCGGTCACGCTCAATGCCAGGGCCGCCGTGACAGCCGCCAGCCCACGTGTCATATATGCCATGATCGCTCCCGAGTCCGTGTTACGCGTATTGACAATGCTTGTCACGCTACTACGCAGGCGTGCGACACTCAACACTCGCGTCGATGGCATTGGATGATCTTTCAGCCGCCGTCAGAAGTGGACTGCCGGGTGCTCGGTCACTTCAGTTTCATCAAAAATTGTCGGTGGCTCCTGAGATGATCTGAGTGTGGAGAGCAGGACAGTGTTGAGTGCGGAGAGCGGTGCGGCGATAGAAGCCGTCGCCGCCTCGGTTGCCGCGCTTGCCGCCTTGGCCGGCGCCGCCGCTGGGGCTGACCATGCAGATGCGCCTGCTGCCTGCCCGCAGGGAGACGGCGATCCGCTGCGGCGGCTGGCGGACGGTTGCCTGGACGGACTTGCCGAGGTCGCCCGGATGGAGGCCCGGACGGCCGCGTTGAGGGTGCGGCTGACCGCCGACTACGCGCACGCAACCAGGTTCCTGGCGCCGCCGGCGCCGTCACCGCGGGACCGCGCCGTACAGGAGATGGCACTGGTCGCCGAGGTCGCCTGTGTCCTGACCGTCAGCGAACGCACCGCCGCGGCCCTCCTCGCCGAAACCCATGCCCTGATGTCGGCGCTGCCGCAGACCCTGGCCGCCCTGCAGGCCGGCACGATCTCCTGGGCCCACGCACGGATCCTCGTGGACGAAACCGCGTCCCTGGATACGGCCGGGGCGGCCGGGCTCGAAGCGCACTTCCTGGACCCGGCCGCACCGAACCCGGCCCGCGGCTGTCCGGCCGGGGAGCTCGTTCCGTCCCGGTTCCGGGCCAAGGCACGCGCCTGGCGCGAACGCCACCACCCCGCCGGCATCGAGGAACGCCACGCCACGAGCGCCGCGGACCGGCGGGTCGAGTACACCCCGGACCGGGACGGCATGGCCTGGCTCTCGGCCTATTTCCCGGCCGACACCGCCGCGGGGATCTGGGACCGGGCCACCGCCGCCGCCCGCGCCCTCCAGAGCCCGGACGAGCCCCGGACCCTGACCCAGCTCCGCGCCGACATCACCGCCACCTGGCTCCTCACCACCGGCACCGGCACGGGTGCTGGATCGGACGACGGCGGCACCGGCACCGGCGCGGGTGTTCCGGTCCCGCGGGCGCAGGTCCTGGTCACCGTCCCGGTCCTGGCC